>DATFMK010000915.1:0-7443 GCA_035267005.1 Balneolales bacterium | reverse complement strand
TTTAAATCCATGGCTTCTCTGAAGAATTTTATGTGCGATTGCAAACGGACGATCTCCTCGGTGATATCGAGTTTATCGGCAAGTATCGCAATTTCCAATTCCAAACGTTCATTATCAAAATTATCATCATTGATGAGGTTTTGAATACGATCTTGAAATCTCGTTCTGGCTTCTGGCACCCGTTCTTTTGCCCGTTCTTCAATCAGCTTGAGTTTTTTTTCAATTATATCCAGACGCATTTTGAGGTCATTAGCGAGGTGCTTCCCTTCCTGGCGGCGCATGGTATTGAGATTGGATACGGCCTCATTAATTGCATTACGGGCTAAATCAGTCATGATTCTGATTTCTTCTTCATCACTCTCACGAGAGACAAATATGTCGTTAAATGCAAGATAATGACTTAACGAAACGGACTCATCAATCCCTGCAGAATCCTTGAGTGAATCTAATAATTGTTTATAGCCGGTTACAACTTTCGGATCTATAGTGATATCGAGCTCAGCCCCGTTTTGCTTCTCGACTTTTACGGTAACATTAAATTTCCCACGTTCGATTTGTTTCTGAATCAGTTCCCTGAATTCTGTTTCTTTATCCCTTAAATTTTGGGGAAGCCTGATAGTGATATCGGAAAAGCGACTATTAACAGATTTTATTTCTACCGTTGCAGTAATACCATTATTTGAGCTTTCACCCCGACCAAAACCGGTCATAGATACTAACATAAAAACCTGAAATTTTTGAGTTACTTAATTATATAAACCAATAATTATTAATTATCTACATACAGATAATAAAGGATTCTCCTAAGCAACATTCCGTTCACTTAGTTTATGCCATTCATGAAATATCTTTTTGCACAATTGGCTTCTGATTATCCTTTACGGATCTTATTTAACAACGAAATATAACCTAACTTTTGATTTTGTCCATAATTTCATGCGCCAGTTTATCTGCTTTTTCAGGAGAATCAGACTCAGAATAAATACGAATGATGGGTTCTGTATTAGATTTTCGTAAATGAACCCAGCCTTCATCCAGAAATATTTTAACACCGTCGATAGTAATAGGTTCACGATCTTTGTACTGCGCGGCGATTTCTTTTAATATTTCATCGGGATCGATACCTTCAATATTGATTTTGTTTTTTGAGAGATAATAAGCAGGCAGACTTTTCCGGTATTTACTCAAACTAATCTCTTTTTCAGCAAGAAACTGAAGAGCCATGGCGATACCAACTAACGAATCGCGTCCGTAATGCAAATCGGGATTAATGACCCCACCGTTACCTTCTCCGCCAATAACGGCATTGACCCGCTGCATTTCTTTAACAACGTTAATCTCACCAACAGCCGCCTGATAGCATTTCTGATGGTACTTTTCAGCGATATATTTGGTGATACTTGATGAAGAAAGATTCGTGGCTACGGGACCCGCATTTTTCTCCATCATAAAATGCGTAACAAGACCAAGTGTATATTCCTCTCCGAAAAGAATTCCTCCATCCATGACTAACGCTAAGCGGTCGGCATCCGGGTCTACGACGAAACCAATGTCACTTCCATATTCCTGAACCACCCGGCATATATCGTCGAGATGTTCCGGAATAGGTTCCGGATTATGAGGGAAAAGTCCATCGGGTGTACAATTTAACTTATCCAATTTATAAACGCCTAATTTCTCTAACAAAAGGGGAACGGCAATAGAACCGGCGCCATTTACAGCATCAAGAGCAACTTTAAAATTGTGTTTGGCGATAAGATCTTTATCGATATAGGGAAGATCGAGAATTTTGTTTATATGATGGAGCAGGATATCTTTATCTTCGGATACGGATCCTAATTCCTGATAAGATTTATAGGCAATGTTTCGCTTTTCTGCGATATCCATCACAGCCTTACCTTGATCGGCATCGAGGAATTCACTTTTACCGTTTAGCAGTTTGAGAGCATTCCATTCTGCCGGATTATGACTTGCCGAGATGATAATTCCACCCTGGGCTTCATGGCGCAAAACCCCCATTGCAACAGTTGGAGTCGGTACAATTCCCAAAGTTACCACATCGCAGCCAACCGACTGTAAGGCAGCTAAGACAATATTTTCACATAATTGACCCGTGACGCGTGAATCACGTCCGACTACAATTTT
Source organism: Balneolales bacterium (assembly GCA_035267005.1). Classification (GTDB taxonomy): domain Bacteria; phylum Bacteroidota; class Rhodothermia; order Balneolales; family DATFMH01; genus DATFMH01. Next base: position 5,298 of record DATFMK010000915.1, on the reverse strand, counting down.
TCCTCCCTTTGCCCAAGTACCAAATGCTGCAGTAAAACGTGCGATGTTTTCCGGATTGAGATCGGTCCCAAAAATACCTCTGATTCCGGATACAGAAACCATTAATGCCATAATATCTAATTCCTTTAATTATTAAAAATATAAGAATCGTATCATTCATTACCCCAAAGAGATACGGATTATTTCCAATGTATTGAGAATAATTAAAAAATACTGAAGGTCACTTCAGTACAATTGCATGGAAGAAACGAAATTTTAATCATTTTACCTAAAAACTATTGTCTGATTCCGGTATAATGTTGGTTTCGGAAACCAGAAAAGAAGAAGATCATTTAATTTTCCATTGTTCTTCCGGTTTATTTGCCAGTTTATTTTCATACCGGGCCAGTACAAAAAGCAGATCGGATAAACGATTCATGTATTTAATGACTTCATCAGAAATCTCTTCACCGCTTTCCTTGCAGGCAATAGCCAATCGTTCTGCTCGTCTGCAAATCGTTCTCGCTAAGTGCAGAAGAGATCCGGCTTTACCTCCTCCTGGAAGAATAAAATACGTTAATGGATCTAATGATTCTTCCAGTCGGTCAATTGAATCTTCCAAAGATTTTATGTTTTTAGTTTGAATACGGGTTACTGTAGCTTTACCGGTATTGGGAGTTGCCAGATCAGATCCCAGAATAAATAATTCGTTTTGGAGCTTTTGACAAATAGCTTCCCCATCATCGGATAAGTTATGCGCTCTCGCCAAGCCGATACAGGAATTGAGTTCATCGACTGTACCATAAGCTTGAATACGCAACGAGGTTTTTGAAACGCGACCGGCTCCAAACAGGGAAGTTTCTCCGGTATCACCTTTTTTAGTATAAATTTTCATTTTCTAAATATTAATAGTTAATCAAATTTTTGAGAATAGTTGAAATCATTTCAAACACTCATTAATGAAAATAGCAGGGTTGAATACAAAAATCAGATAAATAATTATTGAGAGGATTTTGCAAAACTATCAATCAATAAAATAGTAGAAGGCTATGCAAAACCAGGAATTTTGTTCCATATCAAAGCCTGAGCAAAAGAACGGTTTTGCATAGGCTTCTGGTAATGTCCTAAATTATTTGGAAGGTGCGTACATGAGATCGCCAAGAGAACTTTTAATTCCAAGATGTTCGTAATGAGAAAGTTCCTTAAACATCTGATCAGCATTTTCAGCAGGACAATTAATGTTATACGTTACTTCCGATAAATAGTCACTATGATTAATGCTACAATTGTACTTATTAATGATTTGATCTATACGATTACTCTCGGAATATGGATATTGAATGGTCATTTTTTTTACAGGAACCAATTTTACTAACGTAGCTATCTTCAAACATTCCTCTGCAGAAGTACCATACGCTTTAATTAGTCCTGGTTTTCCCAATTTGGTTCCACCATAATATCGCACAACGACTAATCCGACATTATGAACCTCGAACGATTTCAGCTTATTCAAAATGGGGAGTCCTGCTGTTCCACTGGGTTCCCCGTCATCATTGGCATATTCGGTGAGATGCTCTAATCCAATACGATATCCATAACAATGATGAGTCGCATCCGGATAGTCATTCTTAATTTCATTTAAATGCTGTTCAAAACTCTCAATCGTTTCACAACTAAACAGAAAACCCCGAAATTTGGAATTTTTTTCATTCAGCTCACTTTCCGTTTTTCCCGATATGGTATAAAAAGTATTCAAATTGATTTGAATTTGATTGAATGTTCAATATTGGAGAATGAGTTCAAATGTATTCTCGAATTAAATGTATCGGATATCGGATAAATATTCTGTAAAACATGGCAATCCATATTAGATGAAATTAATAGATAAATATTCGTGAAAAGTTAATGTTCATACTTTAAAAAATTACAAGTACTTGCTTAAATGAAGCCATTGTCTTAAACCAATTTAGGCAGACAATAACATGATTTTTAATCTAAGCATCATTATAATGGGTTTAGTTGTATAGAACCTATACAAATAAATGATAGCATCTGCAAGATTAGCAATATTTATGTATCATTTACAGTGCTATTCAGAAGCGCTTTTTAAAATTTGTTAAAGAGTATATGTTTTAGCTTTGAATAAGGAGCGATAACGTTAAAATTAGTAATTATATGAGTTCAAAAGACAAGTCATCTTCATCTATAGTCTGGTCTGCGATTGGCAAAAAGCTCATAACAGGAATTACCGGGGTAGGTCTGGTCCTTTTTATAATTGTCCACCTACTGGGAAATCTGACACTTTTTGCCGGATCCAAAACCTTTAATGAATATTCACATTTTCTGACCAGCCACGGAGAGTTTATATATCCCGCTGAGATCATACTGTTACTCTTCTTTTTATTTCACATTATTATGGGTATCAGTGTTTATCTCAAAAAGAAAAAAGCCCGTCCGCAGGGATACCAAAAGTATCAGAGTGCTGGTGGACAAAGTAAACAGACCATTAGTTCGAAAACAATGATCATAACCGGTCTGATTTTATTTATTTTTCTGATTATTCATCTGATTCAGTTTAAATACGGACCAGAATACATGACCACAATTAACGGACAACAAGTTCGGAACTTACATGCCAATGTGGTTCAGGTTTTTGCTAATCCATGGTGGGTCCTTTTTTATGTCGTTGTAATGGTGTTGTTGGGATATCATTTGCGTCACGGTTTTTGGAGTATGTTACAATCTCTCGGCGCAATGAAACCAAGCTTGACTCCGGTTATTTATACGATTGGAGTCATATTCGCTATTGTTGTGGCAATAGGTTTTATCATCCTGCCCATTTGGATTTTTCTTAGCGGAGGAGGAGCATTATGAGTTCTGAAGAAAAAAAATCAAGTATAATGAGTGATAAAGAAAATATTTTAGATTCCAGAGAGCCTGAGGGACCATTAGCAGAAAAATGGCGTTCTCATCTTGATAAAATTAAACTTGTAGCGCCGAATAATAAGCGTAAATTTGATATTATTGTGGTCGGAACCGGTTTGGCAGGAGCTTCTGCTGCAGCAAGTCTTGCGGAATTGGGCTACAATGTGAAGTCGTTTTGTATTCACGATACCCCACGGCGGGCACATAGTATTGCTGCTCAGGGTGGAATTAACGCCGCAAAGAATTATCAAAACGATGGTGATACTATTTATCGCCTGTTTTATGACACGATTAAAGGTGGCGACTTTCGCTCACGTGAATCGAATACCTATCGTTTAGCTGAATTGAGCGTGAATATCATTGATCAGGCTGTGGCGCAAGGTGTTCCTTTTGCACGAGAATATGGTGGCTTGTTAGAAAACCGTTCATTTGGTGGCGTTCAGGTTAAGCGGACATTTTATGCACGGGGACAAACGGGTCAGCAGCTGCTTTTAGGAGCGTATAGTGCTTTGATGCGTCAGATAGATTCCGGAAATGTTGAGATGTTCCCTCGTCGTGAAATGCTGGAATTAGTCGTTGTTGATGGCAAAGCCCGCGGTATTGTCACGCGAAATCTATTAACTGGTGAAATTGAAAAACATGCTGGTCATGCCGTGGTATTGGCAACCGGTGGTTATGGAAATGCGTTTTTCCTTTCTACAAATGCTAAAAACTCGAATGTAACGGCGGCCTGGCGTTGTTATAAGAAAGGGGCCTATTTTGGAAATCCCTGTTATGTTCAAATTCACCCGACCTGTATTCCTCAATCGGGACATTATCAGTCGAAGCTTACGCTGATGAGTGAGAGTCTCCGGAATGACGGACGTGTTTGGGTGCCCAAGAAAAAAGGCGATAAACGTAAACCTAATGAGATCCCCGAAGACGAAAGAGATTATTACCTCGAAAGGAAATATCCGAGTTTCGGAAACCTGGTACCACGGGATGTGGCATCACGAAATGCCAAATTAGTTTGTGACGACGGTCGCGGTGTTGGAAATACCGGTAAGGCCGTCTATCTCGATTTTAAAACAGCCATAGAACGCGACGGCATCGATACGATTCGGGATAAATATGGAAACCTGTTCGAAATGTATGAACGGATTACCGCTGAAGATCCTTACAAAGTACCAATGCGTATCTATCCGGCAGTCCATTATACGATGGGCGGTTTATGGGTCGATTATAATCTAATGAGCACCATTCCCGGCTTGCATGTTTTAGGGGAAGCTAATTTCTCTGATCACGGTGCCAACCGTTTAGGTGCGAGTGCGTTGATGCAAGGTTTGGCTGATGGCTACTTTGTCATTCCTTACACTTTGGGTGATTATCTGGCTCAAGTCGATCTTGATCCTGTTGATACCGGTCATGAATCATTTGAAGATGCCGCACAACAGGCTTCAAACCGGATTGATAAATTGCTGAATATTAATGGCAATAAAACGGTTATGGAGTTTCATCGTGAATTGGGTGCCATAATGTGGGATAAAGTTGGAATGTCTCGTAACAGTGACGGTTTGAAAGAAGCCATAAAAGAAATTAAGGAGCTTCGTGAAGATTTCTGGAATAATCTCAAACTGACCGGAGAAAAGAATACGTATAATAAGTATCTCGAATTTGCCGGCCGGGTAGCCGACTTCCTCGAACTCGGAGAGTTAATGGCAGAAGATGCACTTCAAAGAGAAGAATCATGCGGATGCCATTTCCGGAAAGAATATCAAACGGAAGAAGGCGAAGCTTTGAGAAATGATGATGAATTCAGTTATGTGGCTGCCTGGGAATACAAAGGTGACGAGAAGAAGCCTGAGCTTCATAAAGAACCGTTAACTTTTGAAACCGTTCACCTCAGCCAACGAAGCTACAAATAGGGAGAGAGAAATTATGAGTAAAGATTCCATGAAACTTCATTTAAAAATTTGGAGACAAGAAGGTCCGAAGGCACCGGGGAAATTAGTTGATTACGATTTAGACAACGTATCCCCAGATATGTCATTTCTTGAAATGCTCGATATCCTGAACGAAGAGTTGATCAAGAAAGGCGAACGCCCGGTAGAATTTGAACACGATTGTCGGGAAGGCATTTGCGGTTCCTGTAGCATGGTTGTAAATGGTATTGCGCACGGCCCTCAAAAAGCGACCGCCGTTTGTCAGTTGCACATGCGTCATTTTAATGATGGCGATACGGTCTACATCGAACCATGGCGCGCTAAAGCATTCCCAATTGTAAAAGATTTGGTCACCGATAGAAGTGCTTTCGACCGGATTATGCAAGCTGGCGGATACGTCTCGGTTCATACCGGAGGCGCACCCGATGCTAATGCTATTCCGATTGGCAAGGAAATAGCTGATCAGGCATTC
>DATFMK010000914.1:0-3220 GCA_035267005.1 Balneolales bacterium | reverse complement strand
ATCAATTTTATTATTCAGTCATAGAAGTTCCTGTTTTTATTACTCAGTCACAGAAGTTCCTGTTTTTACACAAATTCAGAACTTTAAATTCTTCTTTTTAAGAAAAAATAACACGTGGTTATTCAGAATAATTTTCGTTGGATACCTGGCCGGCTGGAAAAACCGCTGCCAAATCTAAATTTCATGATCTAATGATACAAATTGAGAGTAACAGGACTCTGCTTAAAATGGCGATATACCCTAAAATTAACCCCAAATTTGCCGGACTTTCGACTATAGATTTCTTGCCAGTATCTAGAATACGTAATTATTTCAGATAGAAAAGCGATATCATCACAGCTTCTGCTTTCTTTATACGTTTTGGAGTTCATATTCAACCATTTTTTAACATCAAGAATTTTGTAAAAACCCGAACATAGTCTAATCTTTTCGCAACATGTAGATTGCTTTTTTTATAATCAACCAGAAAATTTGATTGTGATTTTTTATGTTTCCTGAACAAACCTACCATTCCTGAAAGTTGTATGTTTCCCCTGGTCAATCTACAATCTACCGAAAGTTCATATTGCGTGCCTAAGTAACACCTTGAAAATTGATAGAAAAATTTGTGTATTTCATTAACCAATCCTCAATTTACCCGTAGAATAAAATCGAGCAAGAATAGCCTTAGATCTTGGATAAACAGATGTCATTTTATCAAGATTACTATGATATCTCAGATACAAAAATATAGGCAGTCATGCGAATAGGTATCGGTATCCTTGAAGGGGCTATTTATTGCAACTCATTTAACATCGACTGTAAGTGTATACTCCATTTCGCTTGCTAACATAGGTGAATAACCCGGATTGAAGGATCGACTTTGGTACCCAACCAGAAACAGGAAACAACCACACTGCCAAGGTCCCTTCCGTTTTCAATATACGGTGCATTTCTGGTAAAAGCCGATTCAAGGGCAAGAAAGGGAAAGGAATCACACCAAACAACAGCACCTTGTCTATGCTTGCGGCATCCAATCCTGTATCCAGAGCATCACGTTTAACCACGCGGACGTTTTCTAAACCAGCGGCCTGTACTTTTTTTGATACTCGTTTGGTATAATCTGATAGTGCGTCCATCGCCACCAGGCACCCTTGATCGCCAATTAGCTCTGCTGCCGGTATAGTGAAAAAACCAGTGCCGCACCCCACCTCTAAAACGGTCTGCCCAGGCTGAATGCCAGCACCTTTCAGGGTTTTCATAGGGTTCATGAGCCAGCGACGAGCCCTGCTTCCCATAAGCATTCCAGCTGGTTTGAAAAGCAAATTCAGAATCTTTGAATTTCCTAAGTCTTCTGTATTCATTTTTCATTTCCTGACTCAGATAGGTGGTTTGGAGTTAAGCCTTTAAATTTACTATTTGATTTTACAGATTACAATCGTGGTATCATCGGCTAACGGTTTGCCCTCACTAAATTCCTCCAAGCTCAATCTAAACCATGAAGTCCATTGCTAAAATCAACGAAATCAAAGTAGTCTCCCCCCACAATTTGAGCCGGTCGAATAAACGCAGCAATCTCAAGCCCAGGTATATTTGGTACTTCCTGCGGTAACAGCATTTTCTGAACATCCTGGGCCAATTCTAGTTCACTCTCCAGTTGATGACGTTCTTCTTTAGAAAGATGTTCAATGCATACACAAGCGGTATAATCGACTTCCAGGAGTTCTGGTTCAACAACTTCATGACAAACTTTACACTTGCCTAAAGTTTTTGCTTCAGCTCTAGATATGGCGTCATCAATCACATCCAGGCGGGCATGCACTGATTGTTCGGTTGAGGGACCCAACAAGACTTTTTTCTTACCCAAAGCCGTTGCTTGGAGCCATTCGGTGAGGTTATCTTGTTTCTGCAATAGGCCTCTATGCATGCGTTCTAAAAGAAGGGCTTCCATATTTACCTCCTATTCCTGCACCCAAAATGTTATGATTTTGTTCCAAAAAACCAAACATCAGGCGAATGCAGATTCGTTGAGATTCTATTAACCTCGGCTATGTTTAAGATATGCTATAAATTTGCCCCAAATTTGACGGATCCCCTGCAAACGATTTCTTGCCACAATATGTAATTCGATGTTCATCGAAGTCTGTGAATATATGTAACTGATATCATATAGTTTTCGGCAACTCAATGGTGAAAATAAATAGCAGCTAAATGAAATTGAAGCTCATTTACGATACGTTTTACAGTATATGTAATTTTCAGCAGCTCAATTTTGTCATATACCTAGCGAGACTGTCGAAAAACCCAAAACTGGTGATTTTGTGGGTTGTAAGTACTTGATTTTATTATAAGCGGAATTGATAAAAATGCTAAAATAGGGCTTTTTCGACAGTCTCAGAAGATATCGCCAGCATATAACTCCTTATCTTAGGGCATTTTGTATTTCTATCAATCCCTTTCATGCGATAAACTTTTCAATCGTTTTTTGGGCAAATTCGCTGCTAATCGACAGCTTGGTTTCGAGGCTGTCAAGAAGCGACTTTTTTTCATCAGTTAATACCTTATCCGGCAATGCAACCTCAGCTGCTAGTTTAAAGGCTGTTATGCGCAGCTCCGGAGTTAATACATTGGCTGCAATCTCCACTGCTTTCTGTGGGTCGATCTCTTGCATCGAGTTTAAAAATTTATTTACAAATGAAAATATGCTTTCTTTTTTCGCGACAAACTCCGGAAGGCGTTTGGCGGCGGCTACAATTCGTTTAACATCGTCTTCGCATTTTTCAGGATCCATTTGAGCAGCGTAGACGGCGATGATTGTCAAAGCCTCCTGTATGGTCAGATCTTCAAACGGGCCCGATTGGTATGCCGCCATTTCTTTCTTGGTCTCATTCGATAACGCCATTTTAATTCCTCCTTATTTTATTGTAGAGAAAATATATCGGCTTGCGGTTCGAAAAAACTTCGTCACTGAACCCTGCTATTATAGATTATGAAAAAAAGCCTCTATAGAGCATAAAACGTCCCCAGAGACTATCGATTGGCACCTTCGGCAAACCCTTCGTCATGGAATTCTCAACAAAGGTTAAAGGTAAAAAATAGATGATTTTTGATTGTAGCTGAACGCAGATTCCGCTTCGGTTCAGAGTTAAAAGAAATTCAGAATGAGGTTCTAAATGAGAGAATTAGAACGAATAAAATTGGGCTCAATGCTGCGCTTCTGTGCAACATGGGTTTTGTATTT
>DATFMK010000913.1:0-14313 GCA_035267005.1 Balneolales bacterium | reverse complement strand
GAAATAATCTAACCTGGCAACATACGTCTGAGCAGTTCGAAAACATATATGATCGCGTCTTATCGCTGCAATAGCAGGCTATGCAAAACCGTTTTTTTATCCAATATTTGTATTTTTACCACTTTGAAATCCTCAGATAGGGTAAATATGCTACGGTTTCGAAGTCGCTCAAGCTTTGATCTTGAACAGAAGCCCTGATTTTGCAAAGCCTTCCAATAAATTGATTTTAATGCTTCCCAAACATTCCCGAATACGTTATACCTAACATAAACCCAAGGTTTTTACCATACATATTACCAAAATCACCAGAAACCGCGGTATTGATCACCATACCGGGAACCGTACTAACGGGAATATTGAGCTGATAATAAGCGGAATATTGCGTTTTATGGGGTAGAAATCGATAAGTAGTGCTATTGTGATTTATAGCAGCATCCCTCCCATTATACGTACCATAATTTCTGCCATAAGTAAAAAATGCACGATATGATAAATCAGAGATCATTCCTTCTAGGCCAAAATGCTGAACGACAACTCTGTTATTGTTGATTGAGTTTTCAGCTAAAGAGGTTCGTGTGGTAATGGGCGTAATGAAAGGCGTCCCAATCGTTTTTCCATAATAGGTCCAGCCATAGCGATAAATATAATTATCGAAATAATCATCACGTCCCCCCCAGGGCACACCATTAGCGTTGTGTGTCATTGTGGCACCGGGTGGAAGAGGATTAGGCGGATCGGGAAGTGCCGGACCACTTTGATTTTTCGTATATAGAAACTCCCATAATACACCGTTCACAAGCGAATGTTTGTCTTTTGTTTGAATACCTACGCCGAGTAATCCATCTCGAATACTCCCCTGACCTAATCTTAAGCCCGATTTGTCTTCAAATATCGTCTGGCGATAAATAATGCCTTTATAATTACCAAAATGCCAATTAACGCCTAATTCCCAGGAACCAATATGATTACCGAGAGCATTAATTTGTTCCCCTCTTGGGGAATTACTCGCACCATGTTCACCAAAAAAGGAACGGATATAAGCATTTAGACCATCAGGCAGCTTACCAACTTTGGGATTTGTAGAAGTCCCTCCCCATTGAACATCATCAGTTAAACCCAGATAAGCATTGATCGGTAAATTGCCACCAGCTTTAACATAAAATTGTTTTTGCTGTAATTGAATATGCTTCACGTAACGTGGATTTTCAAACCACCCATAGCCCCAATATCCCTTTATGGACAGATAGCCGTGTGTAAACGGAACAGGTGCATAATGAGGAAATGATAGTACAATTTTTGGCATTGGGGTAGCATTACCACTCCACATAATCGAACCACTTGACAGACTCGGCATGTGCGTGTTTAAACGCTCACGCATTCGGCCTGCCCGAAACTGTAGGGCTCCGTAATGTACTTTGAAATAGATCTGATTAAAATAGACGGAACTATGGTCTGAAGCACGGCCGATGACTTCAGCCCCATATCCATAATCAAACTTTTTAGAAAAGCTGTAAGAAGTTTCGAAGTTTATATCACTTAAAAGATTCGTTGATTTCTGATCTACGATCCCAAAATGATCGGTGTACAACCAAAATGGCAATTTTCCATTGGTACTAAAGTCGGTGTGCAACCCAATTTTGTAATGAGGTATTTTTATTTGGGCAAATGAGGGGTTATATATTAGAGAAAAAACAAAGCATAACGTACCTATTACAGCCAGTTTTGGTTTATCCATTCCGAAGATGATTTATAAATAAAATTTAATAATGTTCTTTCTTTAAAGAACACTTCCTGATAATACCCGCCGTTTGGTTTCAGTAATACCGTATTTTTCATTACTTGCTTTCAAACGATTCCAAACGCGTTCCGAAAATTCATAAAATGGTTGCTTCTGGTGATACCATCCAAAATGCAGACAATATGGTGTCACTTGCAAATAATCAGTCGTACCGGGAACAAGAGAAAATACCTTAAATAATAAGTTCCGTAAAAATTTACTATTCAGACCTCTTAAATTATAAATGAACGGATTACTATAATAGGTGCAAGAAACATATTCAAAATCGGGGTCATTAGATGTCATATCATCAATGAAATCCAGTTGTGGGCTGGTATGTCCTTGTAGCCAGGGATAGACTGGAACATTTAACTTAGACATCGCCATCGCCAAGCTCCACTCACAAGATTCTTCACTGCGACCTTGCTCTAAAGTACGACTTCTAAAGTGGGTTTCTCTTTTACGTGATAACATTTCTTGTGCCAGGGTGCAAATCTTCTTCGTCAAAGCTGCATCCTGGGCAAATATCATCCCCGTTTGTACCCGGCTTAAATACGTTAGGCCAAATCTTTTTAATGTACGTGCACGTCTTCTGAATAAAATATCTGTAACAACACCTACATTTTTAGGACCACCAAAAAAAGAGTCGGAAACCTGTGTTCCTGTTATTGTGAATGGATGAGTCGAAAAAGACTGCCAAAGAGGATCCGGATTTTTACACCATACAATATCGCTGTCTAAATAGATATTGCGTTCGAACAGCATATATTCATGAAGGTTGTGTTTAAAACCAACAATAGAACAATGATCAGGAGCAAGTGGATAAACAATATCGAAGATATCCAGCAGATTTTGTTCCTCCAATAAGTCCCGATGTTTTTTTTCACAAATGAGGGCTACTGGTCGCTCAGTATCATGTCTTCTTAATGAGATGACTGACGCAACCGCATGTTTTAAATATTTCTTATCCCCATATACGGCGTAAATATATCCCTCTGATCCAAAAGTTTTTTGTGTAACAGCCCTGAGCATGTTTTAATATTTGTAATAATAATTCATAAATATTTTTAAAATATACAATACAAGATCGGTTTTGGAAAATTATGTTTATCTATCCGCTCTTTTTTTCAGTACTGCCAATAATGACTTGTAACCTTTTTTTCTTAAATAAGCTTGAAAAGATTTTTGATATGATTTAGCTGTTGAAACATTATCAATAATCATATCTGTAATATACCATTTTCCATTTTCTTTTTTCATGCGATATGATACCGGTGTTCGCACATCTTTCAACTGGGCCACAGTTTTAACAAAAGCTGTATCATTATTAGCAGCTATTTTTTTGTACTCTATATGGGCTCTGTATATATCAAGCTTATTTAAAGATTGATCTCTAATAATTTTTGAAAAGACCTGTACAAATTCTTTTTTTTGAGCTGTGGAAAGGGTATCATATGTTTTTTGAAGAGCAACTTTGGCCATTGCATTATAATCTACGATATCATTGATTATCTTCTTCAATTTGTCTTTCTGACTGCTTGTATAAGTCTTGCCTTTGGGCCCAAGAAGATCTTTTATCTCTTTGTCACGTTGAACAAGCAATTGTTTAATTTGACCACTCTCACTATCATTATTTTTTGTTTGTCCGGCAGCACTAACCATCGGTACTAAAACAAAAACAGGCAGGAAGAGTAAAAATATTTTTCTAAATATTTTCATATTACAATATTCTTTATTCTATTTTTTGCAAATTCTGAATCGGAATACCGGAAGCTTTATACAATTTTGCCATATCCAAATCATAATCATATACTTTTTTTCTGTATTCAGCTTCTAATTCAAGGTTTGATTTAACGGCATCCAACAGATTCTTAATTTTACCTATACCTAAATCGTAATTAATTTGTTCCTGTCTTAACCATTCTGTACTTGTATGAAGCGCGTCTCCCGTTTTTTTATACGTAACTTCAGCTACTTTGGCTGTTTTATAGCTATTTAACAACTCCAATCTGATACCTTGAACGGCGGCATCGCGTGAATATTTTATCTCATTATATTTAATCTTCATTTTGTCAATATCGTTCTTCATCCCCCAAAAATCTAAATTTTGCCGAATTCCAAAACTATAAGCTAAATTGAGATAACTGAATCGATTACCAATCATTGGAGTCCTTTCCGTCGGACGAGGAGTATACACGTATTCTCCACCCAAACCCAGAAATAAAGTCGGTAACATTTGCGCTTTTTTAGCTTTCAAACCAAATTTTGCAGCTGATTTAGCAGCCTTTAAAGCTTTTAATTCTGGTCTGTTTGTTAAGGCCAGACTTTGATAATAGGAATATGATTTTACGGTAGAGTCAACAGGATCAAGGAATTGTTGTTTGGGAAGATAGACCTTGCTCGAATCCGTTCCCAAAACCAAATCCCATACCTTCTTTATAAAATTATCATTTTGTTTAACCTCATCAGCCTTAATCTCAAATTGAGATTTATAAATTTTAAATTTATATACATCAGCTTCATCGAGACTAGAGTCATTCGATTGTTGCATCTTTTTTATCTTTCTATCAGCCTTATCAAATTCTTTCTGAGCATTCCCAAGAAGCCGTAAAAGCTGATTAGTCAATACTCTTGAGTAATAAAGTTGATAGAGTTTCAGAGCAAGCTTGGATTTTTCACTTAAAAATTGATCCCTTGCCGCTTCTGCACCTTTTGTTGCGGCTTTGACTGCATTATTCAAAGCACCCCAGGTAAAAATAGGCTGTATCCCCTGTATTTGAACCTGAGAATAGATACTCCATCTTGACCAATCATTTTTCAAGTTTGGATCCAAATACCATTGACTTTTAGGTAACGGTTTACCGTTACTTAACACACTGTCACTCTCGACACCAGGAACAACGCTATGATTGGTGGTTAACTGAAACTTTGGTAAAAGCTTCATTGATTTAGCCTGATCAATATTATTCTTAGCCATATTAACCTTCGATTCTTCGGCTTTTACCTGATCTGAATGATTTAATCCTATTTGAATAAACTGACGTAACGATACCCTAACTGTATCCTGAGCATTAGCCGTCGAGATACTTAAAAAAGATATAAACAAGGTGAAGACCGTTAGGTATCCTAAATACTTTTTCAGGAAGGGATTTATGAGGGTAAATAATCTCATGTAAATGGTATGTTATCTAAATATCTCATATAGATCTCTAATAATTATAAAAGCCCCTGAAATTGGGGCTCTATTCAGCGGAGAGAGAGGGATTCGAACCCCCGGTCCATTGCTGGACAACGGTTTTCAAGACCGCCGCATTCGACCGCTCTGCCATCTCTCCGTAAAAGAATTACAATATAAGAATTTTTTTTATTTTTCCGATAATGCTTCTGCACCACTTACAATTTCTGATATTTCTGTAGTAATGGAAGCCTGACGTGCCTGATTATATTTCAATCTGAGATCCCGCATCAGATCCTGAGCATTTTCTGTTGCATTATCCATAGCCGCCATACGAGCACCTTGTTCGGAAGCATTGGACTCTAATACAGCTTTCCAGACTTGTGTATCGAGATGTAAAGGAATCAGTTTTCTAAGAATCTCTAATGCATTGGGTTCAAAAATGTATTCCGCATTATCAAACGTTACATCTACCTCTCCCGTACTTCCTTTAAACTGAGGTATGGGTAAAACCTGCTCCACTTTTTTGACCTGTGTCAATACAGATTTAAACTCATTATAAGCCATATAAACGGCCTCGTAATCCTCATTATCGAAACCGGCAATGACCTCTTTCATTAGGGTTGTAGTATTCTCGAAACTTAGATTATCAAAAAAACCGGGATATTCAGCAATTACATTGTAGCCTCTTTTTTTGAAATAATTGGAAGCTTTACGTCCGACACAGACCAATGATAATTTATTGTTATCCAGATAGGATTGAAAATTTTCACGAAACTCTTTCTCAGCGACTTTAAATAAATTATTATTGAACCCACCGCACAATCCCCGGTCGGATCCTATCACAATAAAAAGAACGTTTTCCGGATTTTCATTGGGTGTCATATATCTGTTTTTGATTTTAACACCCCGTACTAATTTGCTGATAACTTCATCCAACTTATTAGCGTAAGGTCGAGTCGCTATAATCTGATTCTGTGCTTTTCTCAACTTAGCCGCAGCTACCATTTTCATGGCTCTGGTGATTTGCTGCGTACTTTTTATTGAGGAAATGCGTTCCCGTATATCTCGTAAATTAGCCATGTAAATTATTCTTTATCGGACGCGGTAATTTGATTTGCAATAGATCTCGCTTCTTTCACTAATTTATCACCGAATTCCGGTTTGAGTATTCCTGTCTTCCGCAAATCTTTCATTTCCGAGCTGAACTTAGCGGCAGCAGTCTCCAAAAACTCTTGTTCAAATTCGGATATTTCTTCAATCTTAAGCATATCCAAAACACCCTCATTATTTACATGAAGAATAGCAATCTGCAAATCGACCGTTAGGGGCTGATGCAGACCTTGTTTTAGGATTTCTACAGAACGTGCACCACGATTTAACTGACGTTGTGTAGCGGCGTCAAGATCGGATCCAAATTTTGCAAATGCTTCCAATTCTCTGTACTGAGCCAAATCAAGTTTCAAACTACCTGCTACTTTTTTCATTGATTTAACCTGAGCGGAACCACCAACTCGTGATACCGAAATACCAACATCGATAGCAGGTCGTACACCAGAGTTAAAAAGATTGGATTGCAGGAATATTTGTCCATCCGTAATAGAAATAACGTTTGTCGGAATATAAGCGGAAACGTCACCAGCTTGTGTTTCAATTATCGGTAAAGCAGTAAGCGATCCTCCACCTTTGAGCTGCGATTTAATCGTCTCCGGCACATCATTCATATTCTTGATCACATCATCATTATGATTGATCTTTGCCGCACGTTCCAATAGACGACTATGCAGATAAAATACGTCACCAGGATAAGCTTCACGTCCCGGAGGTCTTCTCAAAAGAAGAGAAACTTCACGATACGCCACAGCCTGTTTCGAAAGGTCATCATAGATGATTAACGCATGTCGGCCGGTGTCACGGAAATATTCACCGATAGCTGCTCCGGCATAAGGTGCAATAAAACGCAATGGTGCTGAAGTTGCTGCTGGCGCTGAGACGACGACTGTATAATCGATTGCTCCATGTTCCTCCAGTGTTTTGGCTACCTGGGCAACAGTGGAACCCTTTTGACCAATAGCGACATAGATACAGTAAACCGGTTTATCTGTTTCGTGCGTAGATTTTTGATTTAAGATAGTATCTATAGCAATAGCTGTTTTACCTGTTTGACGGTCGCCAATAATGAGCTCCCTTTGTCCTCGTCCTATAGGTATCATGGAATCGATAGCTTTAATACCCGTTTGAAGAGGTTCTGTTACAGGTTCACGATAAATTACGCCAGGTGCTTTACGTTCGAGAGGCAAGGTATAGGTTTCCCCATAAACAGGACCTTTACCATCCACAGGTTTACCTAAGGGATCAATTACACGTCCCAAAACGCCTTCTCCTACATCAATAGAAGCAATTTCTTTAGTTCTGCGAACAGAGTGTCCCTCTTCTACCGCATTTGTAGCGCCAAAGAGAACAATCCCGACATTATCTTCTTCCAGGTTAAGAACCATGCCACGCACAGGATTACCATCTTCATCAATAGAATCAGGTAATTCTACCAACTCGCCAGCCTGCACTTTCGAGAGACCATACACCCGTGCGATACCGTCACCAACTTCGAGTACAGTACCGACATCATAGACGTCAGCCTCCTTTTCAAGGCCCGATAATTGTTTTCTTAAAATGGCAGATACTTCATCTGGTCTTACTTGACTCATTATAATTCCTCTATGCTATAAACCTATTTTACAAATTTCTTTTTACAAACCGGTGGAATATAACAGATTCTCGAGTTCTTCGAGTTTATGTTGCACCGTTCCATCAATAACTGTGTCCTCAATGCGCACCTTAAGTCCCCCCCGTAACGTTTTATCTTGAGATATCTCCAGATCGACCTTTTTCTGAGTTTTACTCTCCAGAGATTTCTTTAAAGTATCAAGTTGTTTATTCGTCAATTTTTCAGCGGAAACGACCTTGATCTTGACTATCCCAGCGTAATCATTATATAGATCGATAAATGCTCTGAAGACAGAAGGCAGTATATCTTCTCTTCCTTTCCGGATCATAATTTCAATGAACATTTGCGTTAATTCACTGATTTTATCACCGAAGAGTTCATCCAACACCTTTTTTTTTATATCCCGTTTAATAATAGGACTTTTCATAAAAAGCACTAATTCACGGGATCCGCGTAAGGTGTTGTCGATTAGTGTAATATCTTCAAGTATTTCATCGACTATTTTTCGCTCGATAGCCACCTCAATTAAAGAGGTCGCGTAACGTCGGGCAGCTTTAACAGGTATCATTTAAGAATCAATTATTGGATAATTCCTGGATATAACTATCTACCAGCTTACTGTTTTTCTTCGCATCGAGTTCCGCATCAATAATTTTAGATGCGGACTCTATCGCGAGTTTTGCCACTTCGTCCCGAAGTTCGAGAAGAGCGCGTTTCTTTTCCTGCTCGATAGTATGTCGCGCATGTTCTAAAAGCTCTGATGCTTCTTCTTTTGCCTTTTCAATA
The DNA here is from genome assembly GCA_035267005.1 of Balneolales bacterium. Classification (GTDB taxonomy): domain Bacteria; phylum Bacteroidota; class Rhodothermia; order Balneolales; family DATFMH01; genus DATFMH01. Next base: position 5,850 of record DATFMK010000913.1, on the reverse strand, counting down.
CGCTCGGAACGCAATAATTCCGCCTCTTCAATAGCTTCTTTACGAATTCTCTGAGCTATCAATTCGGCCTCTCTCATTGCCGCTTCGTTTTCTTTTGAAATATCCTCAGCTTTAGCCATAGCTTTTTCGGCGGCTTCGAGAGAATCCTTAATTGAATTTTCCCGCTCACTCATAGCATCGAGAATAGGTTTCCATGCGAATTTTTTGAGCACCAATAAGAGGATGATGAAAGTAACGATCGTCCAGAAGATGACTCCCGGGTTAACTTCGATAATACTTCCACCTCCGGATTCGGCTAAAGCCATTACCGGGAAGCTAAAACTAGCAAGTATAATATTCATTCTTAGAATAGATTCTTTTTATGCGGAAAGCATAAATATTAATTTTTAAAAATTGAATTATCCTTTAAATGCAAGCAGGATACAGATAACCAAACCGAAGAAAGCGATACCTTCGATAAGTGCTGCAGCGATAATCATGGCTGTTCGGATAGGATCAATAGCCTCGGGTTGTCTTCCCATCGCTTCCATAGCTCTACCAGCTAATAAACCGATACCTAAACCTGCTCCTATCACTACAAAACCGGCTCCAATACCGGCACTTAACCAACCTAGATCCATTTTAACTCCTTCTAAATTTTAATTAAAGATTGATGAAATTAATGTTCTGTACTTTTTGCCATTCCTATAAACAAGGAAGTTAGCATTACAAATATATAAGCTTGAATTACAGCCACCAAAATTTCCAGAAGTTCAATAAATAAAGTGAAACCTACTGAAACAGGTGACACATATATAGAATGCATTATAAAAATTAATCCAAGCAAGGAAAAGATCACTATGTGTCCGGCTATCATGTTAGCAAAGAGACGAATACACAGTGCGAATGGTTTGGTAAACAAACCAAGAATTTCCAAAGGAATGATGATAATTACGATCCAGCCCGGCATTCCAGGTGGTACGAGTCCTTTGAAATAATTAATAAGTCCGTGTGTTTTTATTCCACTGTATTGTATTGCGATAAAACTGATCAATGCCAGCGCTGCTGTAACAGAAATATTTCCTGTGGGGACAAGCAAATTCGGGGTTGGAAACAATCCAAATAGATTGATAAATAATATAAAGAAGAACAATGTCAGTAAATACGGCATATAATTTTCGTATCCTGAACCGATCGATGGTTTCACGACCTCATTCTTTATAAACTCAACGATTATTTCAAAAAGATTACTGATCCCTTTAGGTATTAACGATTTTTTATAACCCCTTGCAGCGATAATGCTTAATACTACAAGTATAGCCGCAACAATCCACATTATAAAAATATCTCTCGTAATTGAGATATCAAATCCAAATAGATGAATTTGTGGCAAATATAGATTGCCCAATGGCCCCATGTTGAGATAATTAGCATCGAGTACATGATGTATTATCCAACTTGTATTATTATTGTTATTGGCAGCGCCACCGGTAGAATCTGCTGCTGCTTTAACAGCTTCTGTTAATAGCATATATCCAGAACTAATATCTTATAATCTATGAATAAATAACCTCGGAAATATTGAAATAAACCGTAAAATTTCAGGTCAAAAATATAAAGCCCATCTTACATATTTCCAAGTAACTTAGTGAAATAATTCCCAATAAAAGTTATAGGAAATACCCTCCTATAGTGCTGTATCATCAATCCGATGTAGTCTTATAATGCCTTATTTGGCCTTTTTTACTTAAGAAATAGATTTCGATCACAGATTTGTAAATATATGAAATAAATAAACAAATTATAAAACTAAATCGGTCGATTTTTATTAATAAAATTACTCCTATAATTATTAGTATTAACAAAATTAACCTTGCAGCCACACTCCCTAAAATGGCCCGCATAAATACTTCTGCATCACTGTCTGCAAATTTATATATGATGAAGTAGCTTCCCAAAAAATTTAGTGAAGTGATAACAAGTGATAGAATACCTGAAGTTACGTATCCTAACCCATATGTGTGATAAACAGGATAAAAAGCAAAAATTATTGCAATAACATCGAACCCTACCACATAATACACAAAATCCTTGAAGCTATACTCTTTATTCGTCTCCTTGATCATCTTTCTTTTTTCCACGAATCATGACTTTATAAATGGCATTAAAAGTACCCAGAAACCCGAATAAAATGCCACCTAAAATACCCCACGGCGAAATATGAAAATGTTGATCTATATAATAACCGATTAATACCGGTACAATCATAGCCGCGGCTATCTCGGACCCCAAACCAATAGCATCATTATATTTTTTCAGGTTTCCGGAATTAAATGGCATTTAAGAAATCATCTCTTTTTTAGGTACTTCTTCCTTTTTTTTCTTAATTGCATCTTTGACGCCATTTTTTGGCATCTTATAACTCGACCGGTCTGTCATTTTACAGGCTCCCTCGAAAACGGCTCCTTCTTCAACCAGAAATTTATTCGTATTAACATCGCCGGTTACTATAGCCGTTTGCTTTAATATAAGCTTTTTTGAGATAATAATTTCCCCTTCCACTTTACCGGCAATATCAGCTTCACTGGCATAAATATCACCTTTTATGAAACCTTCGTTGGTTAAGATAACTTTGCCTTCAGCTCTGACTTCTCCTTCAACTTTACCGGAGATACGTATATCATTTTGAGTTGTAAGTTTACCGTTTAACTCGGTTCCCTGACTAACCATGTTTATTGCGGGGTGTTGTCTAGCTGTCTCCATCTTATTAGCTTTTTGTTTGTTGGGGTTGTTGAACATATGTAGTGATTTTATCTTTTCAGATTAATGAATGTTTAGATATTTAGTGGGATCTAAAGCTATACCATTTCGCCAAAGCTCGACATGAACGTGAGGGCCTGAACTTATCAAACCCGATTGACTCACCGTGCCGAGAATGTCCCCTTTCAGCACAATATCGCCTCCCTTTTTCACTAAATCAGCACAGTGTTTATAGATAGTTATATAACCACCACCGTGCTGAATATATATTACATAACCATAGTTAAATGTCCAAGCCGTATTGATAACCACTCCGTCTGCAATTGCTCTAATGTATGTACCTGTTTTAGCGGCGATATCAATTCCATAATGACCTTCTTTGGGTTCGAAACCCCTGGTCAAAGTGCCATTTACTGGTGGATCTGTTGGAAACTCAGGTGCATTTTTTAAAATATCTGAGTTTAGGATATCCGTATTATCAATAAACTGTTCATTAGAAGAAGTTTCCCCTGGCGGCGGAATAAGTTGGTCGGATTGCTGCTGAACATATAATGGGTCGATAAGCGATTTCTGGGATACCGGAAAAGTAGTATCTCTATTATTTGCAATGACATTAATAATGTCATTGAGTTGTTGTGATCGTACATCCAGGGAATCGTTTAAATTCACCAATTTATTACTCATTTTTATTACTGAATCTCTTATAGCTCTGTCTCGACTGCTGGAAATCAAACTGCCTACCGGGGTAAATGAAAATAATAATACAAAGACAATAAAAAACCCTACTGTTATATAGAGCAATAAATGCAGTATTTGTTGCGGTCTAATATCAAAAGTTTTTGGTTCATCAGGTTTACCATCCTCAAGCAGAACGAGTGTCAACTTATTTCTGCGTAATGAGAATAATGTTTTTATAAAATCAATCATGTATTAAGTAAGAATATGTTTTATTTAGCAATCTTGACATGAGTGAGATCGGTTTTCACGACAAATCTAATTAAAGTTATCTTATTTTCAGAATGGTTATTAAAAAACTTATACTAATTCTGAACTTATCAAACTCATTTTAGCAGGATTTGTTAAGGCAAGCCTCCAGCACATTACAGAGTTCTGATGTAATTTCTTTACGATTAAACTGCTTAACAAAAGCCGTATTTACTTTACTGAATGTCTTATTTACCCATTTTCTGTAAATGATTTGTATCTGTTCTGCAATGGCTCCAACATTCTTAGGATGCGCTATAAAATGAGCGTTATAGCTTCGCAGATATTCAGTAATTAACCCATCTCTTACAAGTCCAAATATGGGTTTATGTGAAGCAATATATTCAAAAAATTTACCAGTAGTAACATAATCATAATTTTTCTTTTGTCCGATAATAAACCAAAGGACATCAGCCTTGCTTAAATTAGAAACGGCCTCATGATGTTCCACATATCCTAAATTTTTGGTTATTTCCTGCAAACCAAGCTTTTTTATTAAATTTATATGCCGAATTGTCAAACCACCCTGAAACCATATCTCAATTTTTCCCTTCAACTCTTTATCTTTATGGATGACATTGGACATCGCCTTTAAAAAAGTATCCGGCTGATTTTCACCATAAAATATCCCACTGTATAAAAAAACTAATTTATCAGAATGGATTGAATTCTTTTCTGATCCGACATCGTAGCTGAAATCTTCCGGATCGTATCCCTGTGGCAACACATAAACAGGTGTCTGCTGTGATATTCGTTTTTGAAATGATTCTTTTAATTTTCTATTGATGACTGTTAACGCATCCATCTTATTAAGGCACTTTTCTTCTATTCCGGCCATCTTGTTATAATGCCAGCACGTTGGATATTGAATCAAATGACTATCCAACCAATCATCCCTAAAATCGGCAATTACAGGCAACTGATATTTACTTTTAAGTTCTTGTGCAATGATATGATTACTATATGGGGGAGCCGTTGAAAAAATTACATCAATGTTGCGATTTTCGATCACTTTTGAGGCCATTTCTATAGCCGGTGTAATCCATCCTGTTTTATTATCCGGTAGATAAAACAAAGTGGAAACCTTTCGCAATTGCCCGGCAACCCATTCCGGTATAAAATTTACTTTGCGTGCTGATTTTCCCATGATATGAAATGGAGTTTGGGCAGCAACTCGGTGCCTTTCTACACCAAGTGTATCCAGTTCCAGCTGCAAGGAATTATCAAAAGTATGATATGCTCCGGGTTCCGGCGCGATGACGATTGGATTCCAGTCAAAATCGCGTAGATATTTAATAAATTTGAGGGGTCTTTGTACTCCACTGCCCCCCATAGGCGGGAAATAATATACGATGAAAAGAACATTTTTCATCTCGTGCCCCCCTCCCTTTAGATATCAAAAACCGGAAGAATTTATATCATCCTTCCGGTTTTATGATTATTACGTTTATGCGTTTTTATAAAATTAACGAAGAAAATAATTAGGTGCTTCTTTGGTAATTTGAATCGAATGAGGATGACTCTCATTCATACCCGCGGGTGAAACCCGAACAAATTTAGCATCATGAAGTTGTTCTACTGTCGGAGAACCGCAATATCCCATGGCGGCTCGTAATCCACCAACCATTTGATATACGACCTCACTCAGAAAGCCCTTATAAGGAACCCGACCTTCAATACCTTCAGGAACGAGTTTATTGATATCTTCCTCAACATCCTGAAAATAACGGTCTTTGCTTCCTTTTGCCATGGCTCCGAGACTTCCCATACCTCGATACGATTTAAATTTACGGGATTCATAAATAATAGTTTCCCCTGGCGCTTCATCCACACCAGCAAACATCGAACCGAGCATAACCGCTGACGCACCAGCAGCCAGTGCTTTAGGAATATCACCGGTTTGTTTGATACCACCATCTGCGATCAAACCTATCCCAGCCTCACGGGTGAACTCAGCCACCTCCATAATAGCGCTCAGTTGTGGGACGCCAACACCGGTAACAATACGTGTTGTACAGATTGATCCCGGTCCGACTCCAACTTTCACAACGGTAGCGCCGGCATCAACTAAAGCCTGAGCGGCGTCTTTAGTAGCAATATTTCCTCCTATAATATCCAATTCAGGAT
>DATFMK010000912.1:0-3113 GCA_035267005.1 Balneolales bacterium | reverse complement strand
ACAATCGTATGCTTTGAAAACCCCGTTAAAAATTCCTTTGATTTATGGAATTGATGCCGTTCATGGAAATAATAATATTTACGGCGCCACGATCTTCCCGCATAATATCGGACTTGGCGCGACAAGAGATACCGCGCTTGTACGTAAAATCGGTCATGCCACCGCAGTTGAAGTCGCCGGAACCGGTATCGACTGGGCATTCGCGCCTTGTATCGCTGTTCCGCAGGACGAACGTTGGGGACGTACCTACGAAGGATTTGGCGAAATGCCGGGTTTGGTCAGTGAAATGGGTTATGCTGAAATTGAAGGATTGCAGGGTAACGTGCTTGGTGGGAATAATACATCTGTTTTAGCTTGTGCCAAGCACTTTGTCGGAGATGGCGGAACTACGGGGGGAGTGAATGAAGGCAACACACAGGTCAGTGAAAAAGTATTGCGGGAAATCCATCTTAAACCGTATGAAGACGCCATTAAAGCGGGGGTTGGTTCCATCATGGTTTCCTACAGCAGCTGGAATGGTCAGAAAATGCATGGAAATAAATATCTGTTAACCACAGTGCTGAAAGGACAAATGGGATTTAAAGGATTTTTGGTTTCCGATTGGGCGGCGATCAATCAATTGGGTCCCGATTATAAGGAAGACATCAAAAAATCGATCAATGCCGGACTCGACATGATTATGGTTCCGGATAAATATGTTGAGTTTATTAATGATCTGACGCAATTGGTTAAAGACAATGAAGTTCCGATGTCGCGTATTAATGATGCTGTTCGACGCATCCTGAGAGTAAAATTTCAGATGAAACTCTTTCAACATCCCTACACCGATAAATCGTTGACGGCTCAAATCGGTTCGGATGCACATCGGGAACTCGCAAGACAAGCTGTCCGGGAATCAATGGTGTTATTGAAGAATAAAAACAATGTGCTGCCGATCTCAAAAAATATTAAAAAACTGTTTGTAGCCGGTTCTCACGCAGATAATTTGGGATATCAATGCGGTGGCTGGACCATCACCTGGCAAGGGGGATCCGGAAACACGACCAAAGGAACAACGATGTTACAGGGTATAAGAAACGAAGTTTCGTCGTCAACTAAGGTAACCTATTCCAAAGACGGAACCGGAGTAAAAGGATCCGATTTTGCCGTTGTGGTTGTTGGCGAGAAGCCTTATGCCGAAGGTCAGGGCGACCGGAAAGATCTGCATCTCTCGCAGGAAGATCTGAACACGATTGAAAATGTAAGAAAATCGGGTGTTCCCTATGTTGTAGTCTTAATATCCGGCAGACCCATGATCGTAACCAATGTCATTGATCAGGCTCCCGCTTTCATTGCGGCATGGCTGCCCGGTTCGGAAGGGGAAGGTGTCGCTGATGTCTTGTTCGGCGATTATGCTCCGACGGGTAAACTACCGGCATCATGGCCAAAAAGTATGTCACAAATTCCCATCAATAAAAGTGATACGGCGAATTATAATCCATTATTCCCTTATGGATATGGTTTGACTTATCAGCAGTAAATTTAGCATGGCTCGCTAAAATAAAGATCGAGCCTGACAACATGACGATGATTGACGGTGCTGTTTTTAACGTGAGGTTTTGATAATAATGGAATAAGATCCGCAAAGTTTTTGAAGCTTTGCGGATCTTTGAAGGTAACTATACGTTTCTCTTCGAGACCAGGCAGTCCCGAAAGCTTTCGCGGACTGCCTGGTCTTTTCTTCTATTTTTAACTCGAAACTCAAATTTATAATGAATGAGATATTCAGGAATGGATATGTTTTAGGGTATGGAAAAGATCCGGGAATGTGAACACTACAGAATTACCGAAATTGGTGGTCAGGGAAAAACGAAAAATTTCTTCATAGTTATTATGCTAATACCTTTTTTAGCAGGTTTCACATTCATAGTAATATCAGACTGAAGACAAAACTCAAATGCCGTTAGGCATGAATAGATCTTGTTGCCCCTGGTTTTAACCAGGGTTAGAGGTATTTGTCCGGCTGAATGCCGTAGGCATGAACGATATTCCTCAGCGCTGCTAACAAGTTAGAAATAGATTTTTAGGGGAAAGGTTTGTATCCCATTATTTAGGAACAGAAAAAACGTATCGCTCATCATAATCAATATCAAACTTTTGTAAAAGCTGAAGATACTCTTCCCGGAAGCTCATTATTTTATGATGCTTCTCCTGATTTTGAATATATCGGAATACCCGATTTATATGAGAATGACTGTATGAGAAGCAACCATAACCCGTCTGCCACTCAAACCGATGCGCCAGTTTTCCACTTTCATTGATCCATTTAGAGGATTTGGCCTTGACGGATTTCATAACATCTGAAACGGCAACCGATGGTTTAAGTCCCAAAAAAACAGTGTACATGATCATCCATTCCGTTTACAATAAGAGTCTTGTAGCCTGTTTCATTGATCAGATTGCCGATAACTGCAAATAGTTCGGATTTCCATTCTTATTGAATAAGTGCTTTACGATACTTTACCGCAAAGACGGCTTGAAGGTGTATTTGATGATAGGTATTAGCCATATTCTCATGGATTTACGAGTGATTAAGTTAGTGAGAAGTATACCATAAATGCTGTTTAAAAGCAGAATGAATCGTGCCTATGGCACTTAGGGATGTGGCGGGATTTTCTTGCACCGGGATAAATCCCGGTGTTACAAGATTCATCGTGCCTAACGGCACTACAGTATGTAAATGAGTTGAGATTGATAAGATCCGGGAATGCGAACCTAAATCAATGGTCTTGGAAAAAACAAAATTTCCCTCCAAACATTTCTTTTCTAAAAATTCTGTTAATTTGTATTAGAGAGATTACATGATACAAGCTATTATTTCCCACTTAATACCGTTAGGCATTTTAACATAATATTTTGGATAATTGGTATTCGATCTGTTTGGATCCCTTTCGAATAAGAACAATCACTATCTGTTCGCATAGGAATAGATAACCTAATAGATAAATCAAGAAAATATTCCTTCATAAAGATTTATAGCAAATATTCTAATCAGAATCGGATATAGTTAGGAATACGTTAAGACTTCATTTCCGATATAGGAAAATGTTCTAAATTCGTATAAAGAAGTTGCC
>DATFMK010000911.1:0-3329 GCA_035267005.1 Balneolales bacterium | reverse complement strand
TTTCCAGTGGTTCCTTTCAAACCGGTCCACCAGTCGAGTTCTGGCTTTTCTTTGGGATGAAAGACGGCAATAACAAGCGCTGACTTGGCGTTTGCAGGCCACTTGATTTCATCGAAATTGCTAATCCCCTTGTAAGGATTAATTCCATCTATTTCCATTCCAAGTTTTTTAATAATCGCATGTGATGGTGATTTCTTTAGTAGTTGAACATTCGCGATGCCTGCATTTGAAGCTCCCAGTTCTTTGGCCTTTTCGATGATCTGTTTTGCCGTGTTCGGTACCATGGGTATCCCTTTTTCTGCAATAATTAGCGCTTTATTGCATTGTGGAGCATATTTTTCATAACCTCATCAAAGAAAATGTGGGTTAAGGCATATTGTGATTCATTGAGATCATCTTACCGTTTGAAGATATTGAATTGATAGCCGATATGCTCCGTTAATCCTGAACCTACCACGGGAACTACTAATTTTTAAAAATTAGTCTGTTGCGATTATTTTTCAGCATCGTAGATTTTTTCAAAAATGATATCTCAATGATCCTTGGATCTATCTGTAAAGCAATGATCAGTGGCGAGGTACTATTTTGTTATGCCTTGTTAAAAAAAGAATAATTTATTACTTTATACTTACACCCATCTATACAGGTGCCACAGAGGATACATTCGGTGTTTTCAATCTTGTTCTGATTTACCAAATCTTCAACAGGAAGGCTCATTGGGCAGTTGTCACTGCATGTATGGCAGTGTTTACAATTATCGGACTTTGCTTGTAGTTGTAATGAAGGCCACTCAAATCTATTTCTTATCTTTCTGCCAATTATCATAAATGGAGCCATCCAGCATATATGATGGCAAAACGATCTTTTCCCAAAAATATACGAAGGAAATACAATAAGGAAAAAAAGAACTATAAAGTAAGCGATGAGAGAGTTAACATCTCCGATGGAAAGGCCGTAGCTCGTATCGTAGAAAAAGTCTATATTTTGGTATCCGCCGTTTAAAACTGCAAGGATCACTATGGTACTGACCCATGGTATCCAAATAATCCATTTAATGTAATCGCCCTTAGTAATTTTTTTATCTCTCGATTGAAATATAGCCTCTTGACAACCGGCGGCAGGACATACCCAGCCACAATACGACCGGCCAAGAAAAAGAGCGAAAACAAACATGAGTATAAAAATTATGAAGCTACCATTAATAATTCCATTCAGCGTTGCCCGTATTATCACCACAGGGGATGCATAATAGAAAATTGCCGGAAAAAGAAAAAAGGAAAACAATATTATTCCTTTCCTGAGTTTTTGCCTGGCCTTCATATTTCCCCGATGTTAGCTGCAGCTAATGTATAAAAAGTGAGCATACTGATCAGATTTTAATCACCTTTAAATTTTATCATGCAAAAGAAACTTTTTGTGTCTCAATATTAAGTTTTGAGTTCAACAGGCAACTCATATTTCAAATTGTTTTGTTCCAAAAAATCATAAAAACCCATTACTTTTTTTTTGTTATACTCCATATTCACAGCTTGGTACTCACAGTTATTAATGCATCCGAAACACAGAACGCAGGTGTCTGTTTTCACCGAAAATTTATCCAAATCAATGGAATTAGTCGGGCATTTTTCAACACAGACTCCACACCCCACACATTTTTGTTCGATAATATAATGATTGTCTACAAACAGTTTAGTCCACCATTCAGGCCCGAAATAAGTAGAAAACTCTCTTAAAGTCAGGTTTTTATTAAATACTGACGTGTTCCCTTGTGAAACCTCGGATTTTATAAACGCGGCATAATCACGAACGTTTTTATAGGTGTTCTGGTCAGGCAATATGGTGTTCTGTTTGGTTCTTATTTCTTTATCAATCGCTTTTAAAGAAAGAGAATAAGAACTGATAGCCATAAAAGCTTCCAGGCCCACTGGCACACCGTTCTTTTGAGCCAAGCCCTCCAGGATAGAGCATGCGGCATTATGCTGATTCCCTTCAGGTCCACCGAAAGTGACATATGCAGCCACGGGAATTCCTTTAAGATCGGGTAAGGACTGGATAAAATCTTTTACATAATCCGGGACATCATAATAAAAAACAGGGGCTCCGATCACGATGAGATCAAAATCGATTATTGTTGCTCGATCGAAATAACGCAGGTCTCCATATATAACCGTGATTCCTTTTTTTTTGAACGTCTTTGCAAGGACTTCTCCACATTTCTGGGTATTACCGGTCTGGCTATACCATAGGACAGCGGCTTTTCTTATTTCTTTTGATTTTAAGGGAACTTTTGCCTTTATTGTACTGATGCGAACGCAGGAGGATAATCCGGGCAACGCTGTCGCTACCATTGTTAGGGCGCTTTTCTTTAAGAATGTACGTCTACTTTTCATAATTGATCAATTTTGTAAATATAAAATCCAGACAGATTTATGTAAAATTTCAGTTGAGATGACGGCGGTGGACCCCATCGTCCAGACAACTTTAGGAGCAAGATAAGCTATAGGTCAGATCATTTTTCAGGTGACCCATTCCCCCACCTAAATTTAATGCTATGGCCGTGCACCGTCCCGACGTAATGGTTTCTAACGGCTGGGTGTCAACTTTAGAAGACGACCAGCGGAACCGTCTTCGAGCACGTACAAAGCCCCCTCGGGTCCCTGTTCGACCTCGCGTATGCGCTCACCCCACTCAAAGCGTTCGGCTTCTTCGGCAGTATCCCCTTTTAAATCAACATGAATAAGGGCTCTTGATACAAGTCCACCGATAATCGCACTGCCTTTCCAATCGGCAAACATGTCACTGTCATAAATAACAAGACCGGACGGTGCAATGGAGGGCACCCAAAACGTCCGAGGGGCTTCGAATTCAGGACGGGTGTCATGATCGGGGATCGGCATACCCGAGTAGTGGTCGCCGTTCGATACGATCGGCCAGCCATAATTTCCACCAGCAATGATCAGATTCAACTCATCGCCGTGGCGCGGACCCATCTCATGGACCCACAAACGTCCGTCGGCATCAAAATCGATGCCCAGCATGTTGCGGTGACCGACGGTCCAGAATTGCTTGGCAATCTCACCACGATTCTGCCACGGATTGTCATTGGGCACCGTTCCGTCGTCGTTTAAGCGCAGCACCTTGCCAAGATGACCGTCAAAATTTTGGGCCGGTGTAAGTTTCTGGCGGTCTCCGGAGGTGATGAACATTTTACCGTCGGGGCCGAACGCGATGCGATGGCTGTAATGTCCTTTACCAGTAACTTTTGGCTCCTGAACCCACAGTTTTTCCACTGAAGCGAGTTTGAGCGGGCTGTTTTTTAGATCGAGCTT
>DATFMK010000910.1:0-2322 GCA_035267005.1 Balneolales bacterium | reverse complement strand
TTGCCCGCCATCCCCTATAATTATAAATTCAATTTCGGGATCATCTTCACACAGTTTGGCCGCTTTGACGACCGTCTTCAGGTCATGTATTACTCCTAATGATCCGACATATCCAACCCGGAATTTACCCGGGTTAACTGGTTCATCAATAACCTGTTCCGGGTTTTTAACAGGTTTGAAATGATCGATATCCACGCCATTTGATATAACCTTAATCACCGTTCCGGGAGCTCTTTGCCTGATGATAGATGCCGCAGCTTCTGTGACAGGAATGATCAGATCAGATTGTTTATAAAGCCATAATTCTACTCTTTTGGATATTTTGTACATCAGTGATTTCTTATCCACCGAGCCTATATCAACAGCAGCATCCGGCCAGATGTCCCTGATTTCCAGTACAAATTTTGTTTGAAGCAATTTCGAAATCAGACAACCGGCTATGGCCGCAAATATGGGTGGTGAACTTGCATAAACCAAATCGAACTTCCGGGGATTTTGGACCACATACATGAGGGAACTGAATAGATACGTGATAAAAAGCCACAGTTTCTCCGTATTATTTGAACGGGCATTAGCCCAGACCCATACGCGATGTATGATTGCCCCGTAAAAAAAGTCCTGGTGGTGGAACGTCATTTTTTTGTATTCCTCAGGTACGATACCGGTTGGATAATTTGGCAATTCGGAAATGACTTCAATTTCCCATCCCAGCTCGCTCAGGTATCTTACAATCGATTCTGCTCTTGTAGCGCCAGCTCCAATTTCAGGTGGAAAGTATTGTGAGACTAATAGTAATTTCATTAAAACTGGATTCCGGCACAGATATAGCTAAAGTTATTATTAGAGGTAAACATACTGGTTAAAAACCAGAGGTCAAAAACAGATGTCATTGGGATTGAAATAATTTTAATATCTATTAGTAAGAATAAGATAATGCATTTTTTATGCTATATCATCAAGTGACAAATTAAATGGTAACATGCTATGTGTTATAGTTTTGTAACAAATAGCTCATTAATGTTGATCATATTTAAAAGTGTACCAATAAAACAAAGTCCCGAATTGTGATATTTTGCGTTTGTTTAATAATATGATAGCCCCAATGAATCGCCATAAATAGGCTATGGATCCGAGTATCCTATTCAATGAGACATATTGAGGAGCAAATTTTTTTAGATATTGTTTTTGTGAACGATGTTTTTCTATTTCCATCGGTATAAATACATCGCCGGTTGTTTGTCCCCCAAGGTGTATTATTTTTGTGTTATCATAAAAAAGAATTTTTTTACCCATTGAAATCACACTTTTGCATAAATCATTCTCCTCCCAGTACATAAAGTATGATTCATTCATCCCGCCTATCTCATCAAATAACTTATGCGGCATAAACAGGGCGCTGCCGTTAACGACTTCAACGTACCGGGTTGATTTTACAGGTATATGGCCAAACGTCTTATTCGAAAATAAGATCTTCAGAAACGGAAATGCCAGGATCAGCATATGGTCGAGTCCGAATTCATTTTTTACCGAAGGCTGATGAGTCAGATCAGAATTCAACGTATATGGACCGATGATACCGGCATCAGGATATTGTTCTGACGCTTCTAACAGGGTCCCGATAACATCATTATGAAATAAGGTATCGGGATTTAAAAAAAAGAGATATTTACCATTTGCTTGTTCCGCCCCGATATTGTTTGCAGCTGCAAATCCTGCATTATTTTTGGGATTAAACCATCGGACATCCGGGTATTTATCCATTACTTTTAGGTCATCAGTATTCCATATGGAATTCGATACTACAATAATTTCGTAAGATTGGTTGTTACTGTGTTTTTGGATTGATGATATACAATCATAAATCAAATTCATAGATTTATAATTGACGATTATTATAGAAACGTCTGGTGTCAATTTATGATTAGGATTTAATTTAATTGGCATGAGTAGCCGTCAATTATTTAATAAATTGGATTGTCCTTGAAATAATTGATTGTAATAATGGGAAGCAAAAACACTTATTAATATAATAAGTGTCATACTATCAAAAGCATAGAATTGTGGGCTGGTCATATTGACGACCAACATACCCGAAAGTAAACCGAATGAAGAAAGAGCAATAATTTTAATAAACAACACTTCTGTTCGTTTGTAGATCAACATTAAATGGTGAAGTACAATTAAGGTTAATCCGATAATGCTTATTAAACCAAGAATTCCTGTTTTAAACCATATTGCCAGATATCCATTATGTATGTATGTTATTGGTATATAATCTCTTAATAATATATAATATCGATGATATTCGACTCCCATTCCATA
>DATFMK010000909.1:0-4446 GCA_035267005.1 Balneolales bacterium | reverse complement strand
CATTCTGACAAATCAAGTGGAAGACTACACAACTCATATTTATCGTCAAACAGTACAACTGCTGTAGGTAATGCGCATTTTCCTCCAAGAACCTCTGATGCCTTATTAAGTCCCTTTGCCCTGCATTCATTTCTATCAGCTAATACAAAGCCGACTTTTTTAACTTCAAAAATACTGCCGATTTCTTTTTTAGACTGTAGCGATGGTATTTCAATGTTCGGTAGATTTAGCCATCCTTCAATGTCTGTTACTTGGAAATTTTTTTTCATGGGATTCTCCATCTAAACATAATAATAAATATGATCTAAGAGGAAATTGGGAAAATGTATAACGACTCTGCGCATAAGGGGCGTTTTTGATTTATAATTTAGCAGACAAAACGAAAAATCCGAACGGAAACGTGAAAAGGCTTAGCGAAAAGCGTCCCCTTAATGCGCCGGTTAGCTGGCTTTCAATAATGTTTCAAAATTTTTAAAAATATTTATTAACTCCTTTGCCAGGCTATCGATTAACTCATCCAAACCTTCAAATTCATGTAAGTAATCTTCCAATTCATTTCTTTCAAAGAATAAGTCTTCGAAGAGGTCTTTTGTATAAATTTCGTTCCTACTTAGCTCGTCTAAATTATAGATTATTTGTGTTATAGCTGAGTCAATCTGATCAGATAATTCAGAAGAAACATCAATGGGATCGTAGCTATATTTCCAAAATTTGTCTTGGTATTTATCAAGCTCCTTTTGAATTTTTTTTGCAAATTCTTTCTTTTTATCTGGATCTAGTTCAGTGATTATATCTAATTGTTTAAGTAGCTCCTTTTCTTGCTCTTCCCATACTTTAATAATTAACTGTCGTTCATTCTCAGAAAATTTAGAAAGTGATTTAATGAAAATATCTTCGAAATCAGATAAATGTAATTTTATATAAATGCCTTCTGAGGAGCCTCCTAACCAGTTTACAAGATTACCTTCATTATCTATTCTCTTTCCTAATTTTTCAATTAATTCGTTTTCAAGATCAAGTGCTTCGTTGTTTGTTAAATTTTCTTTTAAGATTCTGACTTCTACTTTATCCTGAAATTCACTTACTTCCTTTTTCCAACTGCTGCTACGATTTAATAAATTGTATGCTCTCTTGTGCGTACCTTTTCCAATATAGAATATCTCATCAGTTTCTGGATTTAGATGAGCATAAACACAGTATCTTTTAGTTAATGCCATTTAACCTATTAATGATGATTAAGCCAGCTAACGACCCTGCGCATAAGCGGCGTTTTTGAACTGTAATTTAGCAGACAAAACGAAAAAACCGAACGGAATGACGAAAAGGCTAAGCGAAAAACGTCCGCTTGATGCGCCTTGTTAGGTGGCGCCATCCCGATATGTATACCAAGGTTTATACCATTTTTTCCTTATTCCTAAGTCAATTTTTGCTTCTGAATTAATAGTCTCAAGGCATTCTGAAACGGCTTTACTATGATTTTCAATACCTTTCACGGGATCGCTACCATACTTATTCAATAACTTTACTAATAACTGAAGCGCATTAGTACTTTTGGGTGATATACGAAAAGCTCCTTCACGTGCAATCAATTCAATTTTTTCCTTTTCATCTCTAAGCTTTGCGAAAAGTTCTTTTTTTTCTGTATCACTCAATTCGCGAATCCTTAAAACGTCTTCATACCGATTGTCCAGATACATAAGAAGAGATGATAAGATACCAACAATTTCTGCGTATGTTTGCTCTCTACGTTCCCACCACTTTTGAGTAGAAAATTTTCTAAAAGATATTTGTATAGTAAACCACGCAGCAATAATTGAGACAATAGCATTCCACACCAAATAGGGAGTATATTTGGTAATTAAATTTACTATGAAATTATTTGTAGAAATCAAGTTATTACTCGTCGGCTACATTTTTATCTTTTTGGGAAGCCAATAAATAGATGGCAAAACCTGCACCTGCTAAGATTAAATATTGAAGTAATAGCCTTCCAAATAAGATACTAGATTTATTATAACCACCTACTATATAATCGCCACCACTACCAATAAATTGGTATTCAATTTTTTCATTAAAAGGGCTTTTGTTGGGACCTATAAAATAAGTTTGGATTTTTTGGGGTGGAAATATTGTCATTATGATTCCGATTATTATACATCCTCCAATTACTTTTTTCTTTAGATCTTTCATGTTTGACTTTCCTGTGAAGTATTGTTATTAAAGTAAATTGCACTTACGATTTTTTAGTTATCGCCTCTTAACAAAGAGAAATAAATTGCCAATGTGTTACATAACTGAGGACTGGGTACGCCACCTAACGACCCTGCGCATAAGGGGCGTTTTTGATACTAATTTAGCAGACAAAAAGAGAAATCCGAACCCAAACGTGCAAAGGCTTAGCGAAAAACGTCCCCTTGATGCGCGTGTTATGCCCACCGTTTAACCTGAAGTTTGTTTCCTTTTTCGTTGGATTTCAAGTTGTTCAAACATCAAATCCCAAGCTTCTATGAAACAAATAAACATAACTACATAATCAACATTAAAATTATGGGTTAAATAGCCTAAACCGAGGGCAAAATACCAAACTGACTTAATTAGTCTATTATGATCTTGTTTCCAAATATATTCAACCCAACGATATGGAAAATAAATAGCAAATGAATATGGCATTATAATCAGACCTATTTGCGTTAACCATCTTCCGAACCCATCCATAATTAGTTTCTTTTATACATAATTTTTTCATGGGGATAAGATTTTGCTAATTCAAGCATTTCTCTCCATGAAACTTGCACCAAACTTCCATTAGCACCACGATTTCTAATTTTGAAATCACCTAAAGTGGGATTTTTACCATTTCCAGAAACCTGAATAATTGTTTTGCCGTTTGTATTTCTGATAGAAGCGTTAATACTGTAAGAAAAATTTAATTTATCGCTTTCTTTATTATCTGTCTTAATGGTTTTTAGGGTTTCATCAGTATTTTGAAATCCAAATCCATTGTCTGAAAGGTGTTGTGCAAAATGTTTATACGCTTCATCTGGAGACTCGTTAACGGTTAATAAGATTTGATCAGCGCCTTTAATCATTTCACTCGTTGGACCAGCAGCAGGTAGAGTTGTTGCGCATCCAATCAATAACCAAGGAACAAAAATAAATAATAGTTTTTTCATAGTATTTGATTTGTATTTAAATTTTAATGGTTTGTGGGTATAACGACCCTGCGCATAAGGGGCGTTTTTGATATATAATTTAGCAGACAAAACGATAAATCCGAACGGAAACGTGTAAAGGCCGAGCGAAAAACGTCCCCTTGATGCGCTGGTTAGCACACCGACTAATTTTGAGAAAATATTTTGGGTTTTACGGTAGTAATTTCTCCATTAGGAAGTTGGTAATATATTTTCCCATATTTATAATATACATTGGGTATGCCCAAACTGCGGTTCTCTTCCTGAGCCTTACGAACGCCACGATTTCCCAAACGGGTTAGTTCGGCAGAAAGGTCCGTAATATGATGTTTTTTATTTTTACGCATATTTTTATACCATTTGTTTAAATGTAACAAATAAAGATTCATCAAGCACGTACAAATCGTTATTGATAAATCGAGCTACTTCCTGAAAATCGTCTTCTGCATTATAATATAAATACCATTGATCTGATTCGGGGCGATAAACATGCCAAAAATTGTTTAGACTGCGATCAAATCTTCTTTTGAGATCTTCCAACGGAACATTATGCCCCCCTTTCTTTACTCTGATAGCCACCCGTTCGGCACAGAAATCAGAATTAGGCGTATAAACAAAGACAATTACAATGGAATAATCATAATTCTTTTGATACCTGCAGAGAATAGGAAGGAGTGTTTTTCCGGATAGGGTAGATTCTATAAGAATATTTTTTCTGTGCTGAACCGCGAGTTCCAATCTCTTAAAAAATTCTTTGCCTGCTTGAATTCGAACAGATTCCGTATTTTCGGGAGCTAATTCATAGGCAATATCATCGGCACTGATATATTCAATGTTCTTTTCCGCTAAAATCTCTAAAGCCAAGGTGGTTTTCCCAGCACCATTTGGACCGCCGACAACAATTAATTGTTTTTGTAAGGTATTCTCAATCATAAATAGAATATAAAGGAATTGATTCTAACAGGAAACCAAGGTGTGCTAACGACCCTGCGCATAAGGGGCGTTTTTGATTTATAATTTAACAGACAAAACGAAAAATCCGAACGGAAACGTCAAAAAGGCCAAGCTAAAAACGTCCCCTTAATGCGCTGGTTAGCACGCTGGATTGTAATTACTGGAAATCAAATGTTTAAATTTTTAGGATTACGGCGACTATCCCAAAGATGTAATATTTTGATATCTTCTGATTTGTCTAAATAAAAAAACTGGTAATAATCTTTGACAAATACGCGCTCTTCACGGTTTTCTAACGATC
>DATFMK010000908.1:0-18876 GCA_035267005.1 Balneolales bacterium | reverse complement strand
CATAGTTTTCTAGTCTATGATTTTATAATGGGGTTAGGAAAAATCAGAAAAGAAATACAGCTATACTTAACAGGTTAAAAAATGACAAGGGAGATCTACTCCCTTGTCATTTATTAACCTACAAATAATTTATCAAGATGGATTTTTATGACCAGAAACCCACTTAACATCACTTGTTGTTACATTTGCTTCCATATAAGCTGAGGTAGGTGCTGATGATAACGTTGTATCATAACCAACCTGTTGTGATGGATAAGCTTGGATCGTAAATCCTGCTGATGTTTCATTGGATATGATATACGTTCCATTCAAGTTTCTGGCTTTCAAGCTATCAGATGAAAGTGCCTTAGCCGGAAATGTAATATCTGTAAACTTCATTCCTGTGAAAGAATAATTACCACCACCCATCATGGAAGGTTTAATATACCAACCCTGTGCTGACGTGGCTACTTGCAACATATCTTGCCTTACGGCATCAATATTAGAATTCTTAGCACTGTTACCAAATACGTTTAATGCTACGACTGTAGCCACACCTACTATAATGGTTACGAGTATTACGAGTAATAGCTGCTGTTGACCCATGGATATACCTCCGAGTTTTATTACTTATTTGTTTAAGAAAAATTCAATTTTAAAATGGCGTTTTTTACACCAGGTTTATTTTTATACACAAACATGTCTGAAAATGTCCGTGTTTTTATCGACTTCATTAGTTAAGAGTATGTCGGTATGTTTTTGTTACAAAATTTTAATAAGCCTGTAAAATATTTTGAGTTCAAGAAGGGGTATAAATACTATTACAACGTTGTAATTAATGCATTTACTTAATTCTTACACTCCTTACTGATCATTTTTACTAACACCGTCTACCAGACCATTCTTAACATTTAACTATCTATATGTCTTGATATTACATTATCTCAATAACCATATAGTAGTAATTTTACGTGGGTAATATATACTATATATTATAACAACACAAGTAATATTACGTATATATTATAATTATCCATACGTATTTTTACCTATTTTCTTCTTACTATATTTATATATATCTTTATTTTTTCTATAGTTATGATACGCCTATTATTTTTGGGATATGATATTATTAATGAGAAAGGCCAGTTTTTAAATTATACATTTGAGGTGATAATGCATTTATCAATTTTCAATAAATAGTATAGTACTGTTATTTTAAGTTGTTATTATTAAATTTTTATTTATTATTAACTTTTATATATAATTATTGTAATAATATTCATTAGTACGGTTGTTTAACATAATTCATCATTAGGGACATCATGAAGAATAGAAACATTATATCTACCTTCACAAGGTATCTCAAGCCTGCTTCCGAAAATATCATTTCTCAGTTTTTAAACAGAATTAGTAAACTTTTATATCTATTACTAAGTACATTATTTTCCGCACTATTATATTGGAAATTTATTAATCCAACTATTGATATTTTTTTAATAATAAAAATTGCAATCCTGGCTTCTTCATCGGTAATATTGTTATTTATTCTTCAGATATTCCAGGGTTATCACAAGAAACTTGAATATGAATTGATCAATGAACAAAATCATTCTTCAGATTTAAAAAAAGAAATAGTTATACTCAAGAGACGGTTAAAAGAAAAACAGGAACAGTTGAGCTCTTATCATAAACGTTTTCAAACATTTCTGAATTATTACCAGACATATATTCAACATACAAAAGACCTCATAGGTATTCATGATATGCATGGCAGGTTTTCATATATCTCCCCTGCAGTTACTAGTATGCTTGGTTATCCTCAAACCCATTTGATCGGGAAAAATTTAACTCAGGTGTGTCATCCGGATGATTTATCTGTTTTGGAGAATACTTTTACTTTTAATGGAGTTAAAAGCAAATCATCAAAAATTCGTTTCCAATGTAAGGATGGTAAATACAAATGGGTTACCATATATACCGATCTTTATCAAAATCCCAGTTTTCAACGCCATATTTTATCAACGATTCAGGAAATATCGGCCGAAGAATCCGGGGAGTACACTTATTTTAATAACGATCATAGCAACAAAATAAATTTACAGTAATTAATCAGTATCCGGTAATATTATACATCAGCTGTCTTTGAGTTCCGGTATCTTATCATTTGTTAATTCCCTGGTACTTACTTCATTTATCTCTTTTGATGATTTATAACCGCTGCTACTAATATTTCTTTCCCTATTGTCAACTGAAAATCGATTAATAAACGCATTCCTGTATAATTTACCGGAAATACGTATAAAGGGAATTATCAATAATGCCAAGAGGATGACAGTAGCCAGTAAAATATTCACATCTAATTCGGCCAGGTAAAATGTTACTCCAATTATCATGACATTTATCGACCAAAGAGTGATGGATGCACTTGCATGTGTATAACCACTTCGCAACATGATATGATGAATATGGTTATTATCAGCTATAAATGGCGATTTTCCCTGTATAATTCTCCAGAAAAAGATCCGGAATGTATCAAACAAAGGAATGATCAATACGGAGATTGCTATAACAGGTGCTGTTGCCATATAATCACCCCCAGATGTTGGTTTATTCAAAACCAGGAAATGAAGTGTTATGTAGGCTAATATAAAGCCTACGGTCATAGATCCGGTATCCCCCATAAATATTTTTGCAGGGGAAAAATTGAATATTAAAAAACCAGCCAGGGCACCACTCAATACAAAAGCTAAAATAGCTAAATGTAGATAATTATAATTCCAAAACCATACACCTAAAAAAACAGAACTTATTATACCTATGCCACCTGCCAAACCATCTATACCGTCTATCAGATTAAAGGCATTTATTATCGTTATTATAATAAAAACTGACAACAATTGGCCGATGAGCAATGGAATTTCATGTATACCCAAGATACCACTTAAATCAGTTAATTGTATATTTCCACCCCAAACGACTACTGCAGCAGCCAGAGCCTGTACCATAAGTTTTTTAACAGGTGAAAGCATCAGAATATCGTCTTTTAATCCTATAAGAAAAAGCATAACCAGCGATGCAACAAAAAAAGGATAAGATTTGAGGTTATTGGCATCTCCCCATATGGAATAGGCAATCAAAAATGCTGCAAAGATACCAATCCCACCGAGTGTAGGTATTATTTTTTTATGTAATTTACGTTCCTGATCAGGTTCATCCATAAAACGCTTCATGTTGTCAACTTTAATAATGACCGGCATAGATATATAACTGATCGTTAAAGATGTGATGACAGCAGCTCCCAAAATAATTGGATCAATTACCCACATTTTTTAACCTCTCTTGATCAATTTGTATAGCACTCTTAATCATAATTATGACACTCTCACATATACCTGTAATAGTTATTTACCTAAATGAAAATTAATTAAAATCTTGATTAAGAGGTTAATTAAATATTTATAAGTATTTTATTATCAATATCTTATATTATTTTATTCTAATCCTGATACTTTTTCATCTAATACTACCGTGTATTATACTTTTTAAGATCTTTACTTATAATCTTCCGGTTTATGATATTTACTACTTGGTTTCCGGAATTGTTTTTTAAACCACGCCGGCACAGAATGATACCCTATGGCATATAAACTATTATTCGGTACAAAGCTCTTATATACATTATTGGCTCTTCTTAAATATGGTAAAAACTCTTTCTTGAGTGGTTCATAGTAGCCATCGACATTATCCATTTGCATAGTATCTATATAAAAGCGGACATCATTCACATATTTTTCCGCGTACAACTGATATAATGCTTCACCCAGAGCAGCATGATCTCTATGTGGATCTGTATATGACATTGTCTTATGACGGGCTCCAGGATAGGTTTTCTCAAATTCTGCAATTATATATTTGGCGTTATCAACACTAAGGGCTCCGTCGGTATATTGTCTGAAATGTATATTTTCCGGTTTTACTTTCATACACATTGATGACCAAACAAATTCATGATTCCTGGCTCTTATATAGTCTTCGTCAGAGAGATGAAATTGATGTTTTGTTTTATGCCATTCACATACCGTATTACCATTTAACACTCTTTTAGCATAGGAATTATATGCATTTCCATTTGTACATAAGACCAGGTGCACTTCCCGGCTTTGATAAATATGATTCATGATTGCTACACCCAATTGCAATATTTCATCATCTTGATGCGGCACATAAAATATTGCCGGACTTTCCATAATTACCTCACACCCAATGTTGAATACCCAAATTGTTCAAACTATGAATAGATAGGATTATTTTTAGTTTGCTCCTACTCTATTACTGATACCATCTTATTGTCTACCCCTTGTACTCTCTCTTAACCAGGTAATTTGTAACATCTTTCTATATTATCCTCGCTATATCAATTTCCGATGTATTGTGATATTTTTTGCAATGGTTTTAAATATCGCGTGTAAAATCTTGGATTTAGATCATTCTTTTGCCAGGCACGATAATCCTGACCATTTGCTATAAGTCTATTTTTAAAATTGCTATTACTTTTACCGCCTATTCTCATTTTTACCAGAATTTTCGGTATATAATAAGTGGTAATGCCGTATTTGTACATAAATCGTAAGATCAGCTCATAGTCTGCAGCACTTCCAAAACTAGTGTCGTAATAACCATATCTTTCAAATAAGATACGTTTTACAAAAAATGTAGGATGTGGCGGCATCCATCCATAAATAAATTTATTTCTGTTATAATTACCGGATATCCATTTTCTAATTATTTTATTCTGATCATGCTTATCAACATAAACCAGATCGGAATATATACTATCTATTCCTAAATCAAAGAAAGGTTCAACTACTCTTGAGATTACATTTTCATCAGTAAATATATCATCCGAATGCAATAATCCTATTATATCTCCATTTGCCAACCTAATACCTTTATTAATGGCATCATATATTCCATCATCTTTTTCAGAAATAAATATATCAATTTTATCACCGTATCTACTTATTATTTCTACCGTCCCGTCATTTGATTTTCCATCAATTATTATATACTCTATATTATCATATTCTTGTTGTAATACAGAGTCTATTGCATCTGATATAGTCTCAATATTATTATACACTACAGTAATAACAGATACTTTCATATTTTCCCATTTCAACCCATTATTGCCACACAACACAATAACTATATTTGATCGCACAGTTAATAATAATCTGATATACTTATATCCATGATCATTACTCCTTTTTGCACGTCTGAGAATAAGAGATATTTACTTATACTCTAACCATAAGTTATCTATTCTATATCTTTTATTTTCATAAAGTTAGAATAATTAAATAATCATCTTTATCCGAACTCGTTCCGGAAAGGGAAATATGGAAGATAATATTATTCTTAAAATAATCTAATATATAACTAACTTATACTAATATTATTTTATGTATGTTTAACAGATGATTATACTGCTATTATTTATACATTTTATCAAATAATTCTCTATTCTTTTCAATAGATTCATCTGAACTCATAATATCATTGGCATATTCCATTACTTTTATAGATAACATTCGATAAGAAGCCTCATCCATATTCAATATTTTATTAATATCTGTAATGAATTTTTTATCATTGTCCAAGGAGCAAATGAAGCCTGCACCATTTATTTCAATATTTTTCCATGGTGTCTGATCACTGATTAAAACCGGACAACCAACTGATAATGCCTCAAAAATTACATGCCCATAATTTTCTGCTTTTGTAGGTAGGAAAAACAGATGATAATTTGATATGACCTTCTGCACATTGCTATAAGGTATAATACCTTTATATACTGCCTGAACATTCTCTTGCAAACCGGAAATTAATTTCTCACAACGAATCCAATAATTTCTGTCTTCGATGGGCCCATATATATCGAAAATAACCTCTCCTTTAATATCTTTTAGAATTTTTAAAGCACCATCTAAATTTTTCTTATTTGATATTCTTGAAAGAAATATGATCTTTATTTTTCCCGCTCTTTTCCTTATTCCCTTTTTGGGAATACCGGATGGAACACTTGATATATTTATAGCTTTCCTGACATTTGCCGATTTTCCAAAAATATTTCTTATGTGTGTTTCTTCATAATTATTAGAAGCATGCCAGATGATATTATCATATAATCCTGTTATTACAGAAAATATTATAAACAGCTTTTTTTTGATTTTCTTGATGTTAAGTGCACCCGGAGACAATTCCCCCCTTGGTGCTAATATCATTTTACTATTATCAATAAAATTGAATTTATATAGGAGTAATGGGAGTATCGTAAACCTGAATTCGAAAAAACTATTTAAATAAATAATATCATGAGGTGTCTCTTTAATTAGTTTCTTATAGAAATGTAGATTTTGATTTTTTGGGGAACAATAAAATACATCTGCCTTACCCATTGAGTTCCATTCATCTGCTATAACCCCTTTATATAATTCAACAGACCTGAACTCCCGATCGGAAGTAATAATACGGAATTGAAAATTATCACCCAGAGAATCAACAAGATTAGTCAAGGATCGAATTGGACCACCGGCTTTATACCCTGGTAGGTAGTATGGAGTAAATATCAGGATATTTACTTTTTTTGATTCCATATATAGAATAGTGGTATAGTTCTCTTAATGAATTATATATCGTAACTATTCAATAATCAGAATAAGACATTCATTATCTGAAAATCTAATCCGTTGGCTATTTACCAACTCTCTTTGGTTCTCGAATAACGTATTCCAGACCCTCCGGTAACCATATTAACTCCCTGTTTAACAAATCTTTCATTTTGGTAATGTCAGGTTTGCGTCTGCTCATTTCACCTTCATTCAATGGTGGTAAATGGATTATATTAGATTTTGAACCTGTAACTTCTTTTATCATATTTGCTAACTCTATAACCTGTATCTCCTTATCCGAACCAACATTAATGACTTCATTTATGTATTGATGTTTATAGAATGCATTAATTGATGCTTCTATTGTATCTTCGATATAACAGAATGTCCGGGTTTGTGACCCGTCACCATAAATAGTTATATCTTCATTTCGCAGTGCAGCATGAATAAATTTGGGGATAACAAAATCTGTGCTTTGCTTAGCTCCATAAGTATTAAAAATTCTGAATATGGTATAGGCTAAACCAAATTCCCGTTGATAGGTTTTAAGAAATGCTTCTCCTAATGTCTTAACAATGGCATAAGGTAATCTTGAATTTAAAGGAATCTTATCCTCGCTATGGGGAATATCAACCGGTTCGCCATATACTTCAGATGATGAAGAGAAAAATATTCGTTTTACATTCGTATTTTTGGACAGATTCAAAATATTTTTAATCCCCTTAATATCCTGTAGCACTTTAAGGGGATGATTTAATGTTCTTTCAACACCGACTGTAGCAGCATAGTGAAAAACATAATCAAATCCATAGTTATAAAAGATACTGGATATATCATCAAAATTGTTAACATCCGCTTTTATGAAATGAATATTGTTATATGAACTTTCAGGTATATTTACCTTTGAACCTGTGATAAGATTATCCACTATAACAATTTTATTATCCGGATTATTAGCGAGTCTTCCCGCTAATTCACTGGCAATAAAACCGGCTCCTCCGGTCACTAATATCCGAGACATACATTTCCCCCATTTTTAAATTTATGCATTTACATAGAATACATTTCTTAGTGTCTTAGCCCAGTCTTCCGGAGTTAAACTCCTTGCTTTTTCAACGCTTATATCTCCCATCCTTAATAATTCTTCATCACTTTTACGAGAT
Source organism: Balneolales bacterium (assembly GCA_035267005.1). GTDB lineage: Bacteria > Bacteroidota > Rhodothermia > Balneolales > DATFMH01 > DATFMH01. The sequence goes on along the minus strand of DATFMK010000908.1, from coordinate 11,060 downwards.
ATCATTAGCAAACTATTTTTAATTGATGGAATACTATAAGGTTGGAGGTGATAACCATTTATACCATTCTCAAGAAATTGAGTAGCTGCACCAACTCCTTTACTGCATATTAAAGGATAGCCTGCCGACGCAAACTCATGGACAACTACACCCCAATGATCACAATGCGATGCCAAAACAAAAGCTCCAGTATCATTGAAATAGTTAGGTATTTCAGTTGGTTGTACAAAACCAATATGTCTGATATGAGGATGTATTTTTCTCTCAGGAAATAATTCTCCCTCTCCAAGGCACCACAGTTCCCATTTATTCTCTGCCTCCTCGTAAAATTCAGCAAATGCTTCCCATAATTCTTTTAAACCCTTAAACTCCAGATAACGTCCCACATAAATAAATCGATGAGGAAACTCACGGGCCTTGTGAATCCTGTGTTTTTTATATTCATTATACAGGTAATCATAATCAGCTGAATATAGTCCTTGTAATATTCTATCCGGAGAGAAGCCTAGTTTAAGGGCAAATCTATATTGTGGTTTACCCGGTATCCAAATATGGGTAAAAGTTTTTGTAAGAAAGAGATTGGAATAAATAGATCCATATTTTTGGCGCATTGTATTCTTCCATGGATTATCTACACCACAGATAACAGGTTTCTTTTTTTTAAAAAAATATCTGGCAATTTTCAAATAGTCCTTTTGTGTCCATCCAACTACGTATACAAGATCCGGATTTTCTGATATACTAAATTCCAATAAGCTCTTTGGTGAAAAATATTCATGATCGTAAAGACGTATTCCCGCTGATTCTTCAAAATGAAAAGAAGCATTAGGATTAAGCTTATTTTTGATAACAATAAATTCTCCTCCATATAAAGAAAGATATTTCTTCATACTGCTCATCCAATAACCGGAAAGATGTGTATATAACACAAGAATCTTCATAGTATTACTGAGAATTATCGTTATAAACTATAATGAAATAGAATAGAAATAATGTCGTATATGCATTCAATGATGAGACCATCCAGCTCTCAAATATGGCTGAAAACAGAGTAACTCCTATAAATGGTATCAGTATTTTGAAATTATTCGTAAATGAAACAAGACCAAACAAAAAGAATATATATGCAAGTAAGCCAATAATACCTGTATCCATTAATATGGCGAGATATGAATTCCAAACTGAATTCCAATAGCGAGCAGCCAGATTATGAATACGTTTATAATTCTGAAAAAATATTTGGTAGTAATAATCTCCATTACCCATCCAGGGGCTCTCTTTTATCTGATCAACGGCGACATTCCATACTTGAGTTCTGCCACTGGCAGTCTGAATAGATTCTGTCCGGAAAAATTCCTGGACAGGAGGATAATTTGTAAGTAATTGAATATTAAAGAATATCAGAACAATTCCGATTCCAATAATAATAGAATAAATTCGGCCGGTAACTCCTCTCATGTAGTAATTACGTAACAGATAATAAATAAAAATGGAAACCATACCATTTCTGGAACCAGTTAAAATAACACTACCTATAATCAGGATCTTAACCCATTTAATTTGTCTCTGTGTAATTTTTGAGTCGGGATAGTTAAAATAGTCTATTATAGGATAACTGAAGATACTAAAGAGTGCCATTGAATTCGGATTTCCAAACAGCCCTCTCAATCTATTACTAAAAAAGAACAAATCATGATAAGGAGTTGCTATTCCAAGTATCGATATTATGAAAATCAATGTTATGATGATGAAAATATTTTCATATAATATTTGCTGATACTCCTGGTAAACAAAACGGAAATAGGTAAAAACAGAAAAAACAAGCAAAAAATAGGAAATAGCCCTTGATACACTTGCAGCCATATCCGGACTATATAAATAGGAGGAGATTAGGCCTACGAAGAAAAATGGTATAAAGAAAAGTATTCTGCGATCTATACCTTTGTCGTATCTAAATATTATGATAGAACTGAATATACTTATTAATATTAGTTCAACTACACGCAGTACACTGTAGACTTCAAGCTCCGGCCAAAGATTGTCTCCTAAAACAATAATTAGAATAAAAACCGTAATAATGTAATCATATCGCTCTTTATGAACGAAATAAAAACTACCGATTATCAATACTGCAATAGCACTTACAGGAACTATCACTGAACTGATAATTAAAATCGGTAAAAAGACCAGATAGAATACGCCGTTATCTTTAATTATCTCAAACAAGACTCATCGTTATTTTAAGTTTTTGTTTAACATTCTCGATCAGTTGATCGATTGCATTCTCCCAGAGAAAATCATTCTTAATCTTTTGAATTGAATTTCTCTTCATTCCCTCTAATGTTCTTACATCTGAATAGATGGCTTTCTCAATAGCATCCTTCAATATTCTCCAATTATTCTCCCGCAATAACCATCCATTCTCTGCTGAAACCATTTTACTCACGGCACCTACATCTGTTGCAATAATGGCAAGTCCCGATGACATTGCTTCCAAAATCACATTTGGCATTCCTTCCGAGTAACTTGGACAAACGAGAACATCACAATCCTTTATAATGGATTTAACATTGCTCTGATCCATAACTAAACCATGATATATCACACCTTCTCTCTTAATCATTTTATCTTGCGGTATCGGGCCAACAAAATGAAATTCGAATGGCAATGTTGATTTCAGATTATGGATAGCTTCAGTTAATTCTTCTATACCCTTTCTCCGCTCATATCTGCCTACAAAAACAAACCTTTTGACTTTTTGAACAGGTTTCAAAAAATAATTGAGCCATTTATCCTCAATAGCATTTGGTATTTCAATAATTTTTGAATCTTCTACTCTTAATTTTTTCAGTATTCCTGATATATGCCCACCAAATGAAAAGACTGTGTCCGCTCTATTTATATTGTACACAACAGCATATTTAAGCATTTGCATTTTAAGCCAGGTTATAACTCCCGGTGCTCTTTGAAACATCTCATACCCGTGAAAGTTTAATCCATTTAATACACTTTTATCCATTCTGTGTTTCAATAGATACCAACCGGAAAATCCCTGTATATATATATAATCATATTTATACTCACTTATCATCTGTTGATATACATTTCTTGAATAGTTATATCTTTCATACAAATAATGTCCGGGATATGAATGCTTTCGAGGATATTTTATCAATTTTAATTTGACATAACTACTATCAATATCTTCATGGAATTTTTTTCGTAATAAATCGTATTCAGTATTATCTTCATCGTAATAATGATACACATCCACATATATTTTTTTTTGGGATAAATATTTTGCCAAATAATATGAATGTACCTGCATACCACCCATTATAAATGGATATATCCCATCCGTTAGTAGTGCAACCTTCATCAAGAATCCTCCATTTATTGCTACTCTCTCCCCTCCAATTTCCCCTTATAAACACAAATTATGAGTTTCTATATCAGGATTAATATTCCGTTATAATTAACTCATTATTTAAGTAGTCTTTTCTAATATTCTGATAAATAGACACAACAAAAAGTTAAAATTTTAAAATAATTACTAACACATTTACAACATGTATTATGAGAATAAATTCAATACAAGATAATACGATATTAAGATATTATAATGGAAGGCTTTGCAAAACCGTTCTTTTGCCCAATCTCTGCATTTTCGTGACTTCGAAATCCTCGAATATGGTAAATATGCTGCGGTTCCGAAGTCGCTCAGGCTTTGATATTGAACAAAATCCCTGGTTTTGCAAAGCCTTCTAATGCTGATTTAGAAATGAACTGTCATTCTAAGATATTTATTATGTAAGATGAGCAATTACATATTTCGTTAATCACTAATAAAAAAATGATTCCCACTTACTATTCATGAAAAAATCTTTTAACTCATTATAATTACTAATGATGTCAGATATGTGATGATAATTTTGTTTTTTTAAAATTGAATATGCTTCATAAGTTTGGACATCCAAAAAACTATAAATATCGTACATGTTCTTACCATAATTACTTACCAGATCTTCATAATAAATGGTAAGCATTTCATTACTTGAAAACACGACATCATATTTTGAAATAAGGGTATCCAGTTTGGTAAAGTATGTATGACATTCTTGAGGTGATATGTAAATGTTACTGATTTGCTGTTTTTTACCAAATCCTTTTTCGGTAACACGCAACATTTTTCCAGATATAGCACCTATTTTTTGTGAAACTAATACATTTAAATAATTTCTTCTTTTAATATGTAATATCTTTAACCCCTTGATTTTTTTTATATCATTAACAAGATTTTCGTATATAGGATTTTCAAACTGGGGATAAAAGATTTTAAAACCAACTGCTTTAATATGTTTCGGATAGCATCTGAATACATGCTCATTTAAAAAATATTCGGAAGATTTATTACGAATATTGATCAATTCTTGGCTATCTGATCTTTTTCCATAAACACCATTTGACCAAAATATTTTTTTGGGAAAAAAAAGTTCTGAATAGCAAATAACTTTAGGATGAGAATTAACGGATGTTGCAAGGAAATTAGATCCTGTTCTGTACCATCCAAGAATGATAAATTTTTGATAATCCCTGGTACCCGATAATATATTTTTCTTGACTAATGAATCTGCTATGTATTCTTTTAATCGATATACACCTACCCCCGGCATCTTAACATATTGACCTAAATACACTTCGGAACCCCATGGATATTATTGTTATAACGGAATATTGTCTCGTCATATAATACCCATAATTACATTTATATTGTTGATATTAAATCGATTCTAATAATATCTTATACTGTTCATAAATGATAGCAGAATCCTTTGAAAAATATTGATGAGCTAATTTTTTATTGAATAATCTTTGTTCTGTTGATGGTTTCTCCAATAAAAAATTATCATCCATAACTTTTGGAATAATGATACCGCAATTGTGTTTTTGAACAAATTCTGTATAATCACCAACATTTCTGGAAATAATTACTGATAATCCTGAAGCTAAGTATTCAGCAAATTTTGTGGGGGCTGCCACACTATTTGTTATGGATTCTTCTCTCAATAACAATCCGTAGTCACATAACGAAAGATACTCAAACACATTATTGGGTTTAATCCAAGTACGAAAAATTTTATTGGGATAATTTTCTATTAACTTATTATTGTTATCGTCAGATTTGGATAAAAATAATATTTTGATGCGCGAGTCATGTAAAATTAACTTAGAAATAAAATGACTCATCAAATCAAAGGATTGCCATCCTGCTGTTGAACCGGCATAAACCAAAACAATATCGTTATGCGCTATTCCTAACTTATTTCGTAGTTCTCTGCTTTTATCAACATTGTTTGATTTATTGTTAAAATTACTAAAAGTACAAGGTATGACCACATAACGTTTATTATTATAGTTATACTTGTTTTCCCAGTACTTAATCAATTGATTGGAAACTGAAATCCGGAAGTCAGATTTCTTGACAGCTATCATTTCTAGAGTGGTTATGTTATCCAATAACCCTGAATCATTGACAACATGATACTCTTTCCATTCTTCAGCTACAGCTCCTCTTCCATCATAGATGACATAATCGACAAAACCGTATTTTTTTAATTGTAAACCTAAATTAGCGGACAAAGGATTCCTGCAAATTATGTGTTTTGCCTTAGTATGGAATAGGATAAAAGAAGCCAATAGAAGATTGTATCTCCAATTTTTTAATTTAGGTACCATTGGCAAAACAATAGCCTCGGGAATATATTTCTTAATTTGTCTCCGGTTCTTCCGGTAATTTCTTAAGGAAATAAACGCCATTAAACCTATTGAGACATCAAATTTTTCATTCAAATATCTGCAGACATCAATAACCTGGCTTTGGTAAACACCGGATGGTTCATCCCCTAATGTTATATATAGCCATTTATACTGCATTTTCTAATACTTCTAAAATTCGTTCCGTCGAATTACCATCCCATTTAGGGGGTATTTTACCTTTTTTATAACTACCAGCCTCAATATGCTTAACCTGTTCTTTGATCTCATCAACTACAAATGGTACTAATGAATTTGTACCAAGTTCAATTGTAGAAGGTCGTTCTGTATTAGCCCTGAGAGTAAGGCACGGTACCTGTCTGAATGTTGATTCCTCCTGGATTCCACCACTGTCAGTCAGAATAAAGCGGCAATTGGCTATTAGATTTTGAAATGAGAAATAATCCATGGGATCAATAAGCATCAAACCGGGTATCTGTTTATACTCGTTATATAATTTGAAACGCTTTAACTTATTGACCGTTCTGGGATGAATGGGAAAAACCAGTTTATACCTGATTGATAAGAATTTTATTAAATCTCTTAATTTTAACAGACCTTGTTCAATATCAACCGTAGCCGGTCTGTGTATTGTCATTAAAACAAATTTTCCGGGTGACAGCCCTAGATTTTTCATTACATCAGACGATTGTATCTTATGTTCGAAGGCAACCATGGTGTCTATCATTGTATTTCCAACAAAGTATATTTGCCGCTTATCTTTTCCTTCATTCATAAGATTGTCAATTCCACTATATTCCGTTACGAAAAAGTAATCCGCTATTTGATCTGTTAATATTCGATTTATTTCTTCCGGCATACTACGGTCGAAACTTCGTAACCCACTTTCAACATGTGCAATTTTTATACTCATTTTATTTGCCGTTAAAGCTGCTGCAAATGTTGAATTAACATCGCCTACTACAATTAGTACATCCGGCTTATAACCACGTAATACTTTTTCAAGTCCCAACATTACCTGTGCCATCTGTGTATTGGGACTTTCGGGGGGTATATTCAGAAAATAATCGGGATACAATTCAAATTGTTCAAAAAATACTTTAGCCATGTTATTATCATAATGCTGACCGGTATGTAATATTTTTATGTTGAATTTTCCCGGAAATCTTTTCTCAGCAACATGTTTAAATTGTGTGATTTTAATAAAATTTGGCCTGGTGCCTACGATTATTAGTAATCTTTTTCCCATACTCTCTTGAATTTAAAATATTCGCTCTGGAAGCAATAATTAACTCAAATATCAAGCTTTTTAATTCATATGCATAGTATCAACAAATTCAGCTTTATTTTTATTCATTTTTCTGAAATCCGTTATCAAGTGAGGATATTTTCGAATGCATTTTAATATGCGCTCGAACACACCAAAAGCATGATTAGAAATCATTTTAGGATGAGATAGAAAATGAATGTAATCGTGACTATCTATAAAATTACAGTATGATTTAAGTTTATATTTATTAATAAAATCCATTGATAGCAATTCGTATCTCGTGTGCATATTTGAAAGTATTTCATAATTTCTACCACTATATTTATTCTGATCATTATGTGGAGTTACCCCTCTGCCATCTCCAATAGATAAAATGCGTTTATTGTGATTAACCAATTGATAAAAATGACACATTTTATCAATATGTAGAGGCAATCGAATAATTGAAATAGGATATTCGACAAAGCGTCCGGCCTCTTCTGATTCCGTCACATTATCAGAAAAGGTATAAACCTGATGTTGTTTAACTGACCTGAAATCATAGTATTGTGCATCAGTATATGAACATTTACCCGGTACAACACTAAAATCATTCACTATATCATATTTCATAAAAAAAGGTATGAAATCGCTGAAAGGTTGAATACTCCAACCTCCAGCTCTGAAAGAATCTATTTTGTAATTAGGTTGAAGTGGATTAATTATTTCACTTAGTATTTGTAAAGAACTTTTAAACACATCCTGTTGTTGATTCCGGCTTAACATATGAAATCTGTATCTTGACACATTATTCAAATCCCATTGATTTAGACGTGAATTATATCGGGCATCCAGCCAATGTGGGTGCAGATGTGGAAATACATAATGACCTTCATTTACAATTTTACTGATTTGTTCGCTTATTCGGATAAAATCATTATTCACCTGAACAAATACATTTTGATACTTTTTGAGTAATAATAAATAAATAGTATCAACAAAAAATATAGAATGCCTTAATTTAAATTCACGTAGTAATTGTAAAATATGATCAGTCGGTTTTATTAAGCATTTTTGAACAGTTCCACTTCTTTGACCCAAAAATAATTCATAATCGAATGTCAATAGTATTTTTTTATGATTCTCATGATTCATCACCCCTCATACCCCCAAAAAAATTGTATTTTATTAATAGTTTCTTACTTAACCGTGGTTCTCCTGATCAATGATATCTTTCTTGTTTGTTTTATGTAACATTTTCATTTTCAACATCAACAACTCGTCTCTAACCCTGGAAATATTTCGATCCAGGTCTATTTTCCATAAATAACCAGATTCCAGTTCACAACCGAACCCTTTTTTAAATCGTTGTATCCCTTCCAGTTTCGTTCCGGAAACATTCGATAATCTCGTTCCCACAAAATCGAACCGTTTAACTCCTTTTTTCTTAAGCAATCGAATATTTTCCCATTGCATATATTTGATAGCTCCGGCAACTGAAATTCTGGAGGCACTGGCCGCATATAATACATATCCTCCATAATTTGTGAATACTGTCAATTGTGCTCCAACAGATATTTTATTTATATAAGCAACACTGCAATGTATATGATCTTCTTTTAAAAATTCATACAATCGTTCAAAATGCTCTTTCTTTTTATAATACATTTTTGATCTTTTCATGGTTTGGAGGTACAATTTGTAAAATGGAATTAACTCATTGTATCCAAATCTCACTTCTACATTTTTTCTAATGGCAGATCTTATGGCCTGTCGATACTTAGAATTTAAATTGGAAAATAACTCCTCCTCCGTTAACTGTGACAGGTCTATATAAAAGGTCCCGAAATCACAGAATGCACTTCTTTCGGGATAACTGTGAAATATTGCATAATTTGGTGGTTGTTCTATACGGTGACATAACTTAATTGATTTGAAATAAGACAAGACTTTTTCAAGAAATTCTTTCTCATCATCCGGATCCATTCTTATACCATCCTGTAAAGGTGGGTGTAGCAAAGAACCAATTTTAAAGCCCTTTTTTGATTTTATGGAAACGGGCATCCAGCAACCATACCCATCAGTAACTAAAAAACCTTTACACCCATCATCATGCAAATACTTATGAAATTCATATATAAATGGAAATGGATATTCAGTATCTATTCCTCTAATAAGATTTTCTAAAAATTCATAATCTTTTATAACGTCATAAATTTTCATACGATTTGGATATTTTTCTTTTGATTAACTAAGCAAATTTGAAATTTAAAACTCTGTTATAAACCTTTACTAACTGCTGTATTACTACTGGTTCAGAAAATCGTTTTCTACATTCCTCAGAAATTTGTTGTTGATCATAAGAGGAATAATTTTGACTCATAAATAACATTTCATTTGCAAAATCTTCCGCTCTCCAACTTTTCACTATTCGGCCATTAATATCTGTAACAGTATCCCTTGGCCCCCTGGAATCAGTTGTAATAACCGGCCTACCTACTGCCATTGCCTCAATCAAAACTACCCCAAACGTCTCATACGTACTGGTAGACAGAAAAATATGACATTTTTCTAATTGCTTTTTGACCTCAACACGTGATAATAATCCTGTGAAAACCACATGATCTTTAAGGCCTGATTTTTTGGTGTATTCGACCAGTTCATTATTAAGAATACCCCCTCCACCAATAACCAACCTTGCATTCGGTTTATAATTAATGAAAATATGAAATGCATCTAACATCAATTTGTGGTTTTTGACATCGCTCAAAAATGAATTACTGAAAAAAACGATAGTATCATTATCTCCCAGATTAATTGGTTTTTTATCTTCAAAAAAAACCGGACTAACTAAATTTGGTATAACATCAAATAAGTTTTCCTGTAATCTCAGTATATGAGTTAAATCTTTACGAAAAGGCCTGCTAACCGCTATTGCCTGACTGGCATTTTTAAAAACCTTAACTGCTACTCTTATCTTCTTATTATTGGTAATAAACCCTCTCACAAATGGTGAATAATGTTCCGTTATGACATAAGGTATTCCTGTCTTCTTACTAATATATTCAGCAACAATTCCACCATAATAAACAGTGTGAGCATGTAAAATATCCGGTTTGCCATAGATTTCCACATACTTCTTAAATGCCTGATATCCCAGTCTGCGAATATACCAGAAATTAATTTCAAGGTTACGTGGAATTATCCCTTTCACAGTCAATGTAAATGTTGGCAGACCATTATCAACAACTTTAGTAATTGAATACTTTTCCTGAGAGCTGTACGATACAAAGAGTGGACAAAGTACACCTACCTGAAAGCCCTCTATCTGTAGTCCTCTCGCTTGTTCTTCGAAAAATGATCCCTTTACAGGATTTTTTCTGGTTTTATACCATGATGGTATAACCAAAACATGCATAATCTTCCTCTCTTGTTTCCCCCCTGATTACCAAATAACTACATAACATCTATCTACTTATGATTGTAATCTAATTTTTTCCACATTCTGATATAAAATTATCATACTTTTATAATTTAAATTGTTCTAATGAAGAGGGACGATAGACTTTAATTATATCTATAAGTGCGATATAAGTATTAATCCTAAAAAGATTTTTAGGATAATGATAGATGTATTTAAAATAGAAAAAAATCATGTATCCTAACTTCCTGCGATTTAAGCTGCTATAGAAATAATAATAATAATAGCGTGCCTTGTATCTCCTGATATTTTCCCGTGAGAGATACTCTTTCACCGTTTCATACTCAAAAACACAACTGAGCTTGTTTAATTCATCATTAGAATTACGCAAAGTGAATTTTTGAGAAAATGATTGAGTAGTTGATTCATCGTGAAGATTCACGACGCAAGTATATTTATCTATCTGATAAAGGGGATATTTACCAGCGATTTGAAGCCAGAGACTCACATCTTCTGTGGGTATCAAATAGGTTTCAAATGAAAACTTTTTGAATATACTTTTATGAATACATACCGAAGTAGGATAAATTGTATAAAAAAGGACATGCTCAACAG
>DATFMK010000907.1:0-2874 GCA_035267005.1 Balneolales bacterium | reverse complement strand
ATCTTGAATGTTAGAAATCGTTTTTGACTCTTTTACAACAAAATAAGGTTTCATATTGGCGGTATTTTATAATGCTTGCTAACGACCCTGCGCATAAGGGGCGTTTTTGATACTAATTTAGCAGACAAAAAGAGAAATCCGAACCCAAACGTGCAAAGGCTTAGCGAAAAACGTCCGCTTGATGCGCCTGTTAGCACGCTGAGCCTTGTGATACAAAATAGGCATCACTTTTTTAATTCAGGATATGAGTTAATACTGTTAAATCATTGATCCCAAATTTTATATTCAAAATAACCTATTATAGCTAAATAAATTACCCAGATATACCATGTATCATTAATGGCAAAAGGTTTGCCACCATGAATTATATGACTATAAGTTCCAACGCCTACTATGTGGTAACCAATATTGTTTGCAATTGCGAGACTTACTATAAATAAAATTAATGGAAGTATTATGCTCACAATCATTCTTTGCGTATTGTTTAATTTTTTCATTGAATTATCGATTTAGGAATAAGCTTTATTTGCAGCACAATTAACAAATATGTATAGGTAATAACTCCCAAATAATTACCAAGTTTTCATATAATTTCTTTCATTAATATTTATCCATAGGATTTCTGATGTAAATTTAATCTGTGATAAAAACCGAAATTTTTTAGATATCAAACAAAATATATTTATAGAATCATGTTATTCTAATTCAGAATAATCACCAAGCCAAATATCTTTAAATCCCGGCGAGTATAAATCTGGAAAAGGGAAATGTCTTTGAGCTGTATTATAAGGAATGGTTTTTTGAAATGTACCAATCTTTTTTCGCTCTTATTCTATTCATTCATATCATTGAATAAAGCGTGCTAACGACCCTGCGCATAAGCGGCGTTTTTGAACTGTAATTTAGCAGACAAAACGAAAAAAACGAACGGAAACGTGAAAAGGCTTAGCGAAAAACGTCCGCTTGATGCGCTTGTTATAGGTTCCTCTAAAACCTTCCTCCCAGCAGTAACATTTTGAAATAATATTAGAAGAGATGATTAATAATGATGAATATTTGCTAATTTATTTGAATATAAATTAAAATAAAAAAGTACCTTACTTAAAAATGATTTGTGAAAATATTTGTCTCATTTTATTATTAATGAAAGTTATTATTTAAGTAATCACTTTTAAAGACAAACCATAGAAATTCAATTGTGTCCTCAATTAAACTAAAATAATCTTCATATTGTGCTTCAAATTTATCGCCTACAACAAATCTAAATAATTTTTCATTATATTCGATCTCTATTATACGGTCCTCATCACGATTGGTATAGTAATATCCATCATTGTGAATTGTATTGCGTATTAATGAAAATAGTTTTAGTACAGTTTCATATTTTAATCGTTCTTCCTCATTATATTCTATTGATTCAAGATAATGATTTCTAATGTGATAAAAATTGGCAGTAGCGTTGTTAAGAAGTTCAGAATCGATCCTTCTTAATGCCGCTCTAAGAAAATGTTCTATTACAGAAAAAAAGCCAATAATAAAGCTACGAATAATTGTTTTTTGGAACTGTTTAATAAGAAATAATTTTCGATTATCATCAGGTGGCGAATTTTTATGACTAAAGTTCCACCAATCTTTATCTATTAAGTTCTGCTCTATCATAAATAGATTAAATCGTAGTGAAAATAACTCCCCTCTCAATTCAATCATATTATCGGACATAAACTTATTTAGAGGACTATTTATATCAAGATCACTGATTTTTTTAGTTATTAACTCATCAGAAGAATATTCAACTTTGTCTCTAAGTTCACTGACATTATCAATATAGTATTCTACTAAATTATTATATGTATTGTTATAGCTTATCATATGGTTCTTTTTAAGTAATTTTAATACATCATATAAATGAGTAAATGACCAATAATAACCATTAGTAGTACCTATAAATGATCTCAAACTTCCACGAATTAAAGCATTTGTAATACCAATGGGAAATTCATTTTCATTATTTCTTATAAAAACTATACCGCCTTGTGATATTTGAGATTCAAAGTTTACAGAATCATTTTCCAGAAAAACAATATGTTGAGATTCTATATCTCCTAACGATGAAATTGTTAATGATTCATTAATAAATGATACTTTACCACTAAACTCTTTTAATTCATATGGACTTGTAGCATCAAAATTTGCAAATGATTTTCTTGGATTGTCATTATCAATTGCTAGTATGTTAACGATACTATTATTAAAAGGGAAAGGTGGTGAATAATTGTCTTCTAATCGAAAAAGAGAGGTTTCAAATTTATTTTCTAAAATCGATATAGCAACGTTATGATTTATTTTAGTATCAAAAAAAAATGATTCACGATCAGCTATTATAACTTTAGTAACGGTCCCATTTTCATTAGTATCCTTCATTAATACGAGTAATTCTTGATCTTTACCTATTTTATCAACTAAAAATTTATTTAAAAATAATACCAGTTTATCTACATATTTAAACAGGAAGCCTGTTCCATCATATCGAAATGGTAAATTTCTTGACTCTTTATCTCGGATTACACAAGTACAAAAGCTATTATATAACATTGTCTTATAGATCTTCTATAAAATATACATGAAAATTATACCATGATGGGCGATTAACTCGGAACCTATAACGACCCTGCGCATAAGGGGCGTTTTTGTTTTGTAATTTAGCAGACAAAACGGAAAAACCGAACGGAAATGTGCAAAGGCTTAGCGAAAAACGTCCCCTTGATGCGCCGGTTAGGGCCAGGTGCGATAATTAGGAGATGAAACCGTCAGTATTTTTGCCTGTTATTTTTGGGCAGGTATGAAAAAGAGGACAGCAGACGCCCGGGAAAGGAG
>DATFMK010000906.1:0-2532 GCA_035267005.1 Balneolales bacterium | reverse complement strand
AAATTTTCTCCCTGGAAACGTGGTGAAAAACGGCGATAATCATCCTCAGCAAAATCATCGACAGACTGATATTGTCCGGTCAGAAACCCACGTCCTAACGGACTATACGCGACGAAACTGATTCCAAGTTCTTCACAAACCGGAAGAATTTTGTCTTCTACGTCCCGGCTCCACAGAGAATATTCGGTTTGTAATGCTGTAATTTGGTGGACGTTATTGGCGCGGCGGATATTTTCAGGAGACGCTTCCGAGAGTCCTAAGTAGCGAACTTTACCTTCTTTAACCAATTCGGACATTGCCCCGACTGTTTCCTCAATCGGTGTATCCTGATCAACTCTGTGCTGATAATACAGATCGATGGTATCGACGCCCAGGCGTTTCAGGCTCGCTTCGCAGGCTTCCTTAACATATTCTGGTTTGCCGTTTACGCCAAGGAAACTGCCGTCATCACCACGGACATTTCCGAATTTTGAGGCTAAAACTACTTTATCCCGGCGGTCCTTAATAGCTTTACCAACCAGTTTTTCATTTTCACCGACGCCATACATATCGGCTGTATCCAAAAAATTAATGCCCAATTCAAGAGCCCGGTGAATCGTGGCGATGGATTCATCATCATCTTTCTTACCGTAAAATTCCGACATTCCCATGCAGCCAAGTCCGATGGCTGACACATTTAAGTCGCTGTTGCCTAAGGTTTTGTATTTCATAATTCGTAGAATAATGATTTTGTGTTTAATAAGGATAGCAAAAAAACTTTCTATTGTAGAAGGGTAAATGAAAGGGAAAACGTTCCTGTATGGGGTAAGTTGTAAATGAAAAAAGACCAGGCAGGTTTTTGGAAACCTGCCTGGTCTGGTGCTTTATATAGATTCCTTGTTGTAATGGAAGTCGCTTAATTGTCAAAAAAACAGTTTCAATCCTTATTTAAAATGGAAACAGCTATATGCAAAATACATTTATTCGACAACTATAATTATGTAAGCTCGTTTAATTCCTCTTTAAAAAATTAAGTTATACAGAGTCGGTCATTTATATCCATTACATTATTCTAACTTGATTTATAGACTATTCTGAATTTTATTTTCTAAAAGTAGATTTAATTATCAAATAAACATAAAAAATATGAATCATAAAAAAAGAGGTAAAGAAAAGGACTTTAAAATAATCGATGCGGAAGAGGCAATTCAATTTAAAGAAACGAAGAAATACTATTCCATAAAATTGAAAAATGGAAATATGAAATCAATTCAAAGATGTCAAGGATTTCGTAGTCGCAAGCGAAAACTAAAAATAATAAAATGACTTATTTTCAATTTGATTTAATCGATAAAAAAGGCATCTTTAGAACAGGTTAAAAATTTAGTGTTTGGGGCAGATAATGTTAAACTCATATGACATCAAATAGATATTTTGGATAAATGTTAGATACGCTACTTAAAATCGGGGAATGGCAAAAGAAAAAGATGTCTAAATGGGATCGTATAATTGATAGGCCAAATATCGAATGGAAATCTAAAGAGGAGAAATCAATAAATAATTATATTATTGGCCTTGTATTTGATTTGGATAAGAAAGATATATATTTAGATGAAGATCTGCTTAAAGAATATGATGATGATAAGGATCCGGAAAAATACAAAGCTATTCATGTTCAAGGTGGAAATAATAAATCAATTTATGTTACTGTTGAACCCAAGAAGATTAAACAAATTTTTAAAACATTTTTTGGAAAGCTGAATAATAAAGATGCGGAACACGGAGAATTAATAGAGGCTATAGACAAAGAATTTAATGAATTCCAAAATTCGATTCTTTATGAATTACTACAAGCTATTTTCCCATTTAGAAGTACTTTTATAGAAAAAGCGGTTACAAATAACAAATTCGTTATTAAAAAATTATTAGCACCATTAGATTTTAAGAAAAGTGATAAGGTTGTTTTAATTTATACCGCAGTAAAAAGTGAAAAATTTGGTTTTTCAGATCCAACTCCAATAGCACAATTAGAGTCTTATAAATCATTTCTGGCCAAAAAATTTCTTGAATCGGATCAACAGCTGGTGGAAAGATCAAATAAACTATGTTATGCTTCAGGCGAAGTCGAAGATGATGTAGCTGCATTGAATCTTTCAAGTCGTTATAGTTTAAATAAAATGTTTGTTACAGAAACTAAGAATTATGCATCATTATTTGATAAACAATTATTTTCGGAAAATTATCAGGTTAGTCTAAAAAATCAGGAAAAATTAGATTTAGCCTCTGAATTTCTATTGAAGAATTATACGACAACCATTGCCGGAGTTAATCATGTTATCATTCCTCAGTTTATGCACAATGAGGAGATAGATTTTGAAATCGGATTGGATAAATTAAAAACAAAATCTGATTTATTATTTTCCCTTAAAACTTTAGATGAATTGACTCAGAATATTGAAGTTGTGGTTGAACAAGCATATTGGATCGATTTTATAGCAATAGAGTCTGATGGTAATTTTTTCAAAACGCTAGACCACATTAAAGATATTAGTA
>DATFMK010000905.1:0-3758 GCA_035267005.1 Balneolales bacterium | reverse complement strand
CGGTTGGGCAATTCCTCGGCAAGCAGTTCGAGAAGGCTGATCTCCCTGACGTTTTCAAGAAGACTGATGTCATCGTAAATGACGCGCTGGACCCTCTCGTTTTGCCACCGCCGCCAGAAGCGCTCCTCGCCCTTCAAGCAGGGCTCGGGAAATCCTCCGAAACGTAACATGCGTTTAAAATCATCGTGCGTGGGATTGACATTCAATTCGTTCAGAGAAAGCGGATGAAGCCGGTAATAATGGTATCTTCCCTGGAGGGAGTCACCACCCTTGCTGTAATAATCCAGCCTTGCGGAACCCGTAATTAGAAAGGACACACTGGACTTATTGCTGTCATAAAATCCCTTGACCAGATTGCGCCAGCGTGCAAATTTATGAATTTCATCCAGGACGATGCATTTCTGGTTGGGAGGCAACTGACCCTTCAGCAGGGAAGAACGGATCGCAATATTGTCCCAGTTCAGATAGGCGGGATGGCTTTCGGTTGCGTTGGAAAGAAAGGTCAGGGCAAATGTGGTTTTTCCTGCCTGCCGGGGGCCGCCGACAAAGACCATGCGTTCGACGAGGTCCTGTTCGACAGTTTTTTTCAGATATCGTTTGAGTATTTTCCCCATGGTAAAATCGTTATAACATGACCTTGCTCATTAGTAAAGTCGACTTGATACGATTTTATTCGCCTTCGCCCAGCTCCGCCTCTTTAGTTATATTATAAAATATGTGTAACTAAATAATATATTTATTAAATATATTAAAAACTGTAGCAAAAATAGGGTAAATAGCGCCTATTTTTTGTTGGCTTCCCAGATCAATATGTGCGGGGATGATTTTATCTTCGGCTCCAATTCCTTGAACTCATCCCTGTTCAGAACAAGGGATCGTATTTTCCGTTTTATATATCGTTCACTTTTTCTGCTCAAATCATTAAGATGATAGGGGTCAATATTGCCCACCAGTAAAAGGTCGATGATGCCGGTGTCCTTGCCTTCGGCGTAATCATCGATCAGATAGGCTCTCTCCAGAGCTCCAAGTCTGCCGGCAAGGTCATCGATGACATGATCGATCCCCATTACTTTGCCGACCATGGATTTTAGCTCCGGAAACAAAGGGTGATCCGGGTTTGCCGTATATTGGATTTTCCGCCCCTTTTTCTCACATTTAAGCAGGTTGGTTTTGGTAAGTAAATTCAGTTCTTTACGAACCGAGTTGGTTGACACATCAAATTCTTTTGAAAGCTCTCTCAGGTAAGATTTGGTCTGGGGATTAAAGAAAAAACGTACCAATAGTTTAATTCTGGTTTTTGACGATATAAGTCCTGTAAATAGATTGCCCAAGATACACCTCTTTATGAGTACTAATAGTACTCATAACATGGCCAATTTTTGCTGTCAATCATTTTTCTTTTTGGCGAATAAAAGGTGTAACCGATTACGGCTTATTTTCAAAATGAGATGCTTTAACAGGCACACCTTTTTCTTCTTTTCGGAAACCGGAAAAGTTCAGCATGCAACCTAATATTACAGCTTTAAGTGTCCAAAATAACCAGACCGGTTTATTCGGTGGAAGAGTATTATAGAATAAAATAAAGAAAAGAATACAGATTAATGCAATACTCTTGTAGTTCGTTAGATTGGGAGAATTCCCAGCAAGTAGGACCATAATAAATACAGGCAAAAGCAACAAGTCTTCATATCCGCCGGCATATGGCGCAAACAAGAGATAGCTCCCAATAATCAGAACAAAGAGTTGTGCTTTTGTCACTTTTAATGGTGACGGCTCGTCTATTGACACGTTTTTAATTTTTAGTAAAATACTGTAGCCAATAACACCAGTGTATACACCAACCGTAACCATAGTTGATATCGAACGTGCAATTTTGTCACCGATGATATTCCTAAACGCACTTCGAAAGATATTCATTGTATGCGGTGCAAATGCCCTGGCATACTCATACGGCACTGTTTCCCGGCTAAAAACGCTAAGCTGCTGGTAGTAGGAGAAGATCCAGTCTGTTGTTAGAAAGGGCGTAATGAATAATAGTGAAACTATCAATAACAGTACTGAATAAATAGCTTCTGCCCACAGTCCATAAATAATTAACACCCCCAAGCCGAGTGCAAGATAGGTCGGTTTAATCCCCAAGAGAAAAATTGCCAGAAGAATGGGAAGGCGACTGCCCGATTTTAGTTCATTGGTTATTTTATAGGCATAAAAAATCAAGTGGATAAGTAAACCAGTTGCAAGAATAGAGGTTTGCCCAAAAATTAAGGCACGAACCATAGTAAGGGAAAATAATGCGGCAAGAGAGAGCGCAATCGGCAATGATTGCGGTTTTGTTTGGTGAAAAGCGTATTTACAAATTATCAACAAAGCAGAAAAAAGCACTCCAAGAGATGAAAATATCCAGAGCGTATATGAGAGCGCCATGCTGAAGCGGGCGACATAAGCAAAAGGAAACCACACGATCAGGGCAATAGGTGTGATGCCAAGGGGCATAACACTGCTAATATGGAAACCGGTATAGGCAGATACCGCCTGCTGCTGAAAAGATAGTTTGTAAATATCGCCTAAGTTTTCAAACCAAAACCCTTTGACAACAATTATGTAATACGCATAATCCTGAATTAAAAGACCGTCGGCATATTTAACAAATTCTATTTGTTTGCTGATGAAGTGATGAAAACAGTAAATCAATGATATGATCAAAAAGCATACTATCAACCAGCTCTTATAAGTCCTGTTCGATGCCATCAATTTAAATCCGAAAAATTTGATAATTCTGTTTGAAGTCTATTCGATTAATGATACCTATCATTTTTCCAATCTGAATACGAGATATTACTCCGAATATTAAATAAAAAAAACTTCCTGCAATAAACTTCAGGCGTCTTCTCTTTAATCCTACAAACTGTGGTATTGCGCTATCTGTTAAAGTTCAATAAAGTTTTGAGATGAATCCTTCGGTTTTTTAACCGAAGGTGAACCGAATGCCTATTATTTGTCTTATCAGAGGGTTGCGGCAAGCGATTGCAACTTCACCCCATTTTATCTTGACTGAATTCTAAAATACTGGTTTAAAAACCATTGGTTATGATTAATTTTAGCGACTTTAGTTTGTTTAACACCTAAATTTTCCAAAAGATCGCGAGAAAATACCAGAAATACAGGGAGTAAAGTTGGCGATTTTCCGTGAGAAAATCGGATTGAAATATAATTCTTCGAAATTTTTCAAAGACCTGATCGATATCATTAATGACGGGCGTACATTTCATGCATGGGTATTTATACCCATGCATTGGAAAAGCTCCGGTTTAGCCTTCCAACATATAAGCATGTATTAAATGGTGTATATATGAAAGAGCTTAGTATTGTAATTCCAGCGTACAATGAACAAAAAAACGTGGGTCTTCTTTATCATAAATTAAAAGAAATTTTAAGCCGTATGACAAAAAGCTATGAAATAATTTTTGTCGATGACGGGAGCACAGACAGCACTTTTATCGAGCTTGAAAACATTCAAAAGAAAGACCCGAACGTCATTGTAATAAAATTCAGAGTAAATTTTGGACAGACATTCGCGCTGGATGCCGGGTTCAAAGCAGCTCGGGGAAAAGTCATAATTTCGATGGATGCCGACCTTCAGAATGATCCTGATGATATTCCAATACTATTGACAAAAATGAAAGAGGGTTATGATGTTGTCTGTGGCTGGAGGAGGGATAGAAAAGACCCCTTGCTTAAGCATATAATCTCAAGAGGGG
>DATFMK010000904.1:0-9224 GCA_035267005.1 Balneolales bacterium | reverse complement strand
TTTATAATGATAATTCATTAAAATAAGCACAAAAAAGGTCCGGTTTTTCACAAACCGGACCTTTAGGTCAAGCAGCCCTATCGTTTTTGGTTACAGAAATTTCAAATACTATTTCTTTTTAAGGGTAATCGTTCCGACATTAACCGTGTCAGCCGAGTTGACTTGAATGTTCGTAATGGTTGAATCGGCATATGAGGTATCACGCGGGGATATAAAAAGGGAATACACACCTGGAGTGAGGCCGATAATCTTGAAGTTCCCACTTGTGGTATCTGCAAAGGTGCTGGTCGAATCAGTGTTTATGATTGCAAACAAAGCGGCTTTAGCAGAAGCGGGCTGTATGGTTCCCTTCATGTTTCCATCCAATTGCATATTGACCGCATGAATGACTGGTTTTAACATATATCTGCCGTTACCCGTCATGTGGATAGATTGTGCCGCATTGAAATCAAGTAACAGGTTGAAAGTCTCACCAGCTTTTACAGTTATATTCGCATTGATCTTGATTCCGGTTTGCGTACCACTTGGAATCGTGATGGGAAATTGTTTACCGCCAATGGTAACGGTACTATTGGCTCCCAAAATTAACCGGATCTGACTATAAGTTCCGGCACTCAGATTTTGATCACCAATAAGTCTTGTTTTACCATTGGTCAGATTCAGAATATTTACCGTTTCTGAGGAATCGCTAATGACTTTCCAGCCACTCGTTGAATCCGCCCCATTTTGATGCACTTCGATTTTGGTGATATTTACGGTTAGGGCACTAACATTAGAAATTGGACTGTCCGTCATGTGAACCTTCATCGTTCCCTGTCCGTTATTATTGACTCCGCTAACATTGCTTTTGTTACACGCCTGAAGGAAGAATAACCCTCCGAAGGCAAGCGCTAAAAACAGGGTAAAAAACGTCTTAGATTTAGATGATGATATGCTATATTTCATTTTGATGTCTCCTTATCCATTACTATAAAATGATCTGACTGAATTTTGATTTCTGTTAGTAATACACTTGGTTTGGGCACCTCCCCTAAAAAATTGAAACAAAAAATGATGGAGCCTATTTAAAAAGAAAAAGCCTGGCTGATCAAACCAGGCTTTTTTCTATGTGTGTGGCCTATTATTAGTAACGGGCCATAGTAGCCGTCTTAGTGGTGTCTTTTGATGAGAGGGTTACTGTTCCAAGTTTTGTATTTGCATTCGCATTAACTTTTATATTAGTCAACGTTGTATCGTTGTAAGCCTTTGAGTTAGAATAGACATGAACATTGTACGTTCCAGCCTGAAGTCCGACAAGTTTAAACTTGCCTGATGTGGTATCGGCATAAGTAGCCGTAGTATCCTGAGAGTTACTGGCAATTAA
The DNA here is from genome assembly GCA_035267005.1 of Balneolales bacterium. Taxonomy (GTDB): domain Bacteria; phylum Bacteroidota; class Rhodothermia; order Balneolales; family DATFMH01; genus DATFMH01. Next base: position 7,861 of record DATFMK010000904.1, on the reverse strand, counting down.
TGCGGCATCAGCTTTAACCGGATTAATGGTTCCATCAATATTTCCTTCTTCCTTATAGTTAACAACATGAATAACCGGTTTGAGTATATAGGTAAGATTTCCAGTCAATACAACAGATGCCGAGGCATTGAATTCGAGTAAGATGTTGGTATTTTGTCCACCGCTTAAATTCATATTGGTGTTAATTTTAATACCGCTCTGCATTCCACTTGGGACTTTTAATGCGTGGGTCTGACCACCGATTACCACTTTGTTACCGGTGCCTAAAACCAGCCTGATAGCATCATAATTATCCGATTTCAACTGATTGTTAGCTAATAATTTTGTTTGTCCATTAGTGAGGTTCATAATATTAACCTTTACCGGGGTATCGCTGATAACATGCCAGCCGTTATTCGCACCAGCCCCGCTGGTATGTGCTTCTATTCGGGTAATATTAACAATAAGTGCGTCAAAATTGGCCGGACTATCGGTCATGTGAACCTGCACATGGGCCTGACCATTATCATTACTATGATTACTACATGCCTGCAGTGAGAATAAACCAAATGCTATTAATATGGTTATAAAGAGTCTAATAATTTTGTTCTGTAGTGTTATTGCTTTACTCATGGTATTATGATTGTTTAGTTCAATAAATTGTATATTACATGCTATTTTGAATCTCATCGTCAAATTATTAGGCGACAAGACCGAACATTAATAGATCAATCATTTACCGGTAATGATTTCTTAGTTTCACTATTGATACACAAACACTTAGGTAACACCCCTAAACTTTTTTTTGATTTTTTGGGAGATTTTCAAAAAGCCCTTAAGGTAAGTGTATACAATTTAATCGTTTCTTCTTGTCTGGAAGGAATTGTGAAGCCATCTCATAAATAATGAGAGCAAAGTTTGGTCAGTACCCCAATATCACGATTGTAATGTATGCGATGAAGCTCTGTTTTTTGATAATCCATTAAGCGAATTATATAACAGAGAATATATTGAGCGCCGATAGATATTAGAAGTGATGGGATTACGAATCAGCAAGAATCTTTTAACAAAGTATTTTAAGTGGTCGTATTATGATGATTAGAGAGATTAATTACTTCTTACTTCATCTAAATTAAATGAGAGAGAGAAACCATAACCATCTTCCCGGTCAATTTTTGTTGTTGCTTTTATTTGTTTACAAAGTGCGTTAACTAAAGTCATACCCAAAGAAGAATCTTTTTTGGTAGAATGGTAACCGGAACCATTATCCCTGATAAGCAACTCGAGCGTGTTTCCTTCTAATTTCTTCACAGATATCGTGATTCTGCCCTGGTCTATCTCATTGAAAGCGTGTTTATAAGCATTTGAAATGATTTCAGAGGTGATTAATCCAAGCGGGATGGCTCTTTCCATATCAATATTGAATGGAAAAGAATCGATATTCACTTCAATATTTTTACGTTCATTTTCATAAATATCACTAATAACAGTAACCAGATTTTCTAAATATTCTTCAAAATTTATGTTAGTAAATAGATAATCCTGATAAAGTTTTTCGTGAACTAACGCGATTGACTGAATGCGTCTTTGTGTATTTTCTAAGACACGTTTTGCTTCCATATCGTTGGTATGCATATTCTGAAGATCAATAATTCCACTTATAGTGGCTAAATTATTTTTTACCCGGTGATGGATTTCGGATAATAATGTTTCTCTCTGTTCAAGTAATGTCCTTAGTTTATGTTCATTATCAACCAGATTTTCTATATAGCCTTTAAATTTTCTGTTATGCTCTATAATCATCCAAACAGAAATGGGTCCAATAATAAGACAATAACTAACAAGACTAATTATTCGCCCCTTTAAATTCGTGATGGTCAAAAAAGTTAAAGTAAACCAAATACCCGGAATGATAAGAACGAGTGAGGTAATTATATAAGGATTTATTTTATTCTTATAATAACGCTGCATAAACAAAATTACACATCTAAGCTAAATAATTCAAGGGAATAATTAAATGGTGATTGGTAGATAGTGTATAAAAAAATATGTACATAATTATGTATAAATAATATGATATTATATTATTTATCTTGAAATACTATAAAAATATAAACGGAATTAAAATAATGTTAATATAAACTTGTGTAAAAGAACGGTTTCGCATAGGCCTATAGAAGGCTTTGCAAAACCGTTCTTTTGCCCAATATCTGCATTTTCGCGACTTCAAAATCCTCACATCCCGAAAGCTTTCGGGATGCTGCGGTTCCGAAGTCGCTCAAGCTTTGATCTTGAACAAATGCCCTGGTTTTGCAAAGCCTTCCTATAATAATACTTTCTACTCGTATGAAGAGAAAAAAAAGAGCTGTAAAATTTTTTCCGAAATCGTTCAGAATTAATAATTTCCTGGTGGAAAATCCGAATCTATTTAACGAAAATTATTAAATCAACAGATAATAAATGGATATTAAATATGCCGTAAACAGATCAGTTTCAGTCGATCAGTTTATTGAATTATTGAAAGAAACGACTCTTTGCAAAAGGAGACCGGTTGAAAACAAAGTACGGATGCAAGGAATGTTAGATAATGCCAATCTGATTATCAGTGCCTGGTTAGATGAAAAATTAGTGGGTATTGCCCGCTCAGTGACTGATTTTTATTATTGTTGTTATTTATCCGATTTAGCTGTTTCAGCATCTTTTCAAAATCAGGGTATTGGTAAAGCATTAATTCGTCAAACCTTTAGTACCTTGAAACCAGGATGTAAAATCTTTTTGTTATCGGCACCTCAAGTGAATGAATATTATCCCAAAATAGGTTTCACCAAACATAACAGTGCATGGCTGATGTCTGATGTTAATGATTTAAATTAGCCATCCTCTCTATAATACTCGATGTCAAAGGGGCATATTGGTCGAAAATGGATTCCAATAAATAAGTAGTTATTAATTCATGCGACTAAATAAATTTTTGAATAATATTTCCTTCCTATATTGGGAAGTAACACAATGTGCAATAATAACTTCCGGTTATAAAAAATATAAGAAATCTTGTAACAAATCCGGGAGTTAATGATCATATTAATGTAGCTAAAAAAGTAAGAAAAAATCCTGGTTTAATTAGTTGGCAAATCAGGCTGGCAATAGAAACACTAAAAATAAATTCCTTAGGTATTTGAAAGTAGTTAGGAGCTATTCAATGCCGATAGGATAACATTACAACCTATAAATCATATGGCAAATAATTTCCCATATGCAAAAAGCAATTTTTAAGATGTGTTTTTAAAAGTTGAGTAGTAGGTAAGTATAGGTATTAAATATATTTACGGTAATTCTGGAATCCGTCAAATGCATATATGCCCATCCAGTATTTTTATAAATAATGAAACGTATGACTTCAAATGGCATCAGAATTATGCTTTAAAGGGTAATAAGGTAATCCTTAAACCCACATTATATAAAAGAAATAACTTATATAATGGTCGTTATAGTTTAGACGCAAGAACACTAAATAGTTAACAAAATAAGGATACTTCTTATGGAAAAACTTCAAGGCGAAATAGGTGAACATCTAAGACAAAGTATTACCACTGAGAAAACGATTCAGGACTGTGTTAATTTCAACTTTGACATAAAAATATTTAGCGTCAAAGGGAAATTCTGTAAATCTGGGATTCTCGATTTTACAACAACAGTTGCCGGAGTTCAAATCCAACATTTACAAATTGATCTTTCTAAAGGTGAATATTGTAACAATGTAAGTGTTGGTATCGAGGAAGTTAAGTATTGTTTTTATCTCAAAGATTCCTGCCTCTATACCAAGGGTTATATCGATGGCTGGTTGCATCCTAAAAAGTCATGGGATGAAAAAATTGTCTGTGTTTGATCGGGTATTTGAAACAGCATATATGAGTTCAATTTAAACACAACAATTACTAATAATCAGATTATGCGCCGCATTTTGATGCTTCGTGAAGAGCCGCATCACTTACAACAGGCGTGACAGATTAGAAAATTATTATTACAGAAGTATAAAAGTACAGTAATGTACTGACGGTTATAAGGCATTTGGGTGTAAGAGGGTGTGCGAGCCTTCTACCATGTATCACGGTTAGGTTTTGGTGGATAGTATGCAGCCCGCACTCCCAAATGTTTTATACCTTCAAAATCCTAAGCATCATAAATAAATAGTAATTAACAACTTAAATTTAATAAAAATGGACACTACACAAATGTTAAATCTTGTCAATATTGAAGGTATAAATTCTTCAGAACAAACAGATTACTCATCGTTTAAAATATCAAATGGCTATGGCATGATAGCCAAAGCCGGTGCAGAAGCCACGCAGGGTGTTGAAGTCGATGTTGATGTGAAATTTAAAATGGAATCAATATCAACACAGGATTTTAAACAATGGATGCAAGAAAATAAAACACATTTTGATGATGAGCAATGGCATAAGCTGGAAGAAAATTATGCAGCCGGTGGATTTTTAGGCGGAGTGCTTGCAGGTGCCTTCGGACTCGTGTTTGGTGCCGGATCGTATAATCATTATAAGAACAGTCATGATAAAGAAGTGAAAAATACCAGTTCCAAAAAGGATGGATTTCTTAAATCGTTACATGATGTAACCAATACGAAAACGGAAATAAAAGGAAGTATTAAAGTGATTGGCCAAAGTCAGATTCCTAGTGTTGGTTGCATTTTTGTTGAAGTCACTTCTATTCAGTTCAAAGACGGTACCAAAAAAACCGTGGTGAATACCAATAATCCAGTCATTGCGGATAACAATGGTGATACATCCAAATTTAAACAAGGTGGCGGAAAACTAAATATTGTGCCCATCAGCTGATTTTAGCTGGAAGTACAATATTTTGATTAAACATCGCCGGGGTAGCGTATCCATGCAGATTTATAATTTGCATAGAGATTATCCCGGTTTTTTATTTTTACTCATATCCTCATTTATTATCCTCGTTACCAAAGTCCCGTTGGAATACGTTACGGTCAAGCTCGGTTTCAAGCCCACAAATTGAACGAATAATCAAAATAGGAAACATATCGTAACCATAGAAAGAGTAAAAAAATCAATTTGAACATATTTAAAAAAATGAAAAAAATTTCGTTTTACATTTTGAATATAGATATAATGAACTACAGATTAAATATCTGTAGGTAGTTAACGGAAAGATCAATGAGGACTGGTAAAAGTGAGGTATAACATTTACGTGTCACATACATCGGTTAATAAGGGTCATGAAACCTGTCTGATAGCTGCTAACGACTTTCTCCGGGTAAAAGGTGAACCGGAAAATGTAAAAAATACAGTGACTTGATCCGCGATTAAGAAAGCGCTTCTCCTTTGGAATTTACGGATGGTTTAAATGGCAACTTTCGTCATAAAACCAAAAAGAAGTAGATTTTAGAGAAACGTGATTCGACTGAGGACCAAAAGAAATTGTGATTCTATCACGCATTACGAACTTTTAACGACGAAAATAAGCTTATGAAACGAATTGAATTTATTAAGTTGGGATTGGGTACCGCCGCACTGGCCACTTTGCCATCGTGCGGGCACAAATATTCGGGTGGTACAACCGAAGGTAAACTTTCATCATCCAAAATTTACCCGGAGAATAAAGCGTTGGCACCACGCCGGTGTGAATTATTGGACTTCGACTGGCGTTTCAAATCCATACCACCGGCTAAACTCAAAGATGCCGTGACTCTGAATAAGTGGATGTGGAGTAAGGGAAAACCCGGCCAGGTAGATATGATGTCACAGTTGGATTTAAACACAACCGGAGCAGATTGGAAGTCCACAAACCCCGGCAAAGTCAATCCCAACAATGCACAGATGAATTATACCGGACAAGCATGGTTTCGCACGATACTTCCTGAAATGAGCGGTCCGGGAAGAACCATGTCTTTCACCCAGGTGGATGACAACTGTAAAGTTTATTTGAATGGTAAATTGATGGGATCTCATAAAGGCTGGTCAACGTCGTTTAATGTAAATCTCGATTCCGGCTGGAAGACTAACGGTTCCAATGTACTGGCAGTACTTGTGGACAACACAAATGGCAAGGGTGGTATTTACGGTGATGTATCACTGGGACGTGTGAAGGTGCACAAATCGAAGCAGTATTATTCGACGGATGTTGACGACAGTTCGTGGCGATCGATTCAACTGCCAAATGATTATATCGTCGAAGGTGAATACAGCAAGAGAGCCAGCACCGGACACGGTTCGCTTCCGGTTCATCCCGCCTGGTATCGCAGGAAGTTTTCACTGGACCCGGCGGATAAAGGCAAGAGTATCTGGCTATATTTCGAGGGCGTTTTTCGTAATGCGCGTATCTATGTTAACGATAAAATGGTCAGCAGACATCCGGGCGGTTATACCTCCTTTCATGTGGATCTTTCTGACGCGGTGAAATTCGGCGAGGAAAATCAGCTGGCCGTCTATGTAGATCCAACAGATTTTGAAGGATGGTGGTATGAAGGTGGTGGCATCTACCGACACGTATGGCTGAACATTGCGGATCCCACACATGTCGCCCCATGGGGTGTTTATGTTACCAGCGATGTAGCAAATGTGACCGGTAATCCTTCCGCCAAACTTCATCTCGAAACATTGGTGGCCAATCGGACATCAAAAACTCAAAATTGCCAAGTAGTATCCACTATTCTCGATGCGGATGGTAAAGAAGTCGGAAAGGCAACGAACAACCTTTCAGTGCAACCAAGTCCCATCCCGGCTGATGCACGTCAAAAAATCCTCTCATCAAAAGAGGTGGATCAGCCTAGTCACCTGCACAGCGGATCGAAATTGAAACAAGAGGTTGAATTATCATCGGTTCGGCTCTGGTCGCTGGAAGAACGCAACCGCTATACGGTTGTGACAGAAATTTCTCGTGACGGTAAAGTCGTAGATCGCCATGCGCAAAAGTTCGGAATCCGTACAACCCGGTTTGATCCCGACAACGGCTTTTTCCTGAATGAAAAACCGGTGAAACTAAATGGAACTTGCAATCATCAGGATTTTGTGGGCGTGGGCATTGGCATGCCGGATAGTCTGTTATACTATCGCATGAAACGGCTGAAGGAATTTGGCTGCAACGCTATTCGCTGCTCACACAACCCGATGACTCCGGCCATGTATGAGGCTTGCGATGATCTGGGCCTGCTGGTGATGGACGAAAATCGTCATCCCGGTTCATCCGTTTCCGTCAAATCCTGGAACGGTCAGGCTTACGACAATACCTGGCACGTGGAATCTCTGGTGTTACGCGACCGCAACCATCCCAGCGTCATTATGTGGTCGATGTGGAACGAGGAGTTCGCCATTCAGAACACGCCTTTCGCAAAAAAAATGATGACCGCACTAATAAAAGCTGTACATAAACATGACCAAACCCGGCCGGTAACATGCGCGAACAATAGTAATGCGAGCCACGATTCGTGGAAAGGTGGCGTAGCCGATGCCGAAGATTTGCTGGGAGTAAATTACAATTATCAGGATTTTGACATTTTGCATAAAGAGTTCCCAGACAAAATGGTGTTTGGCAGCGAGATCGGCAGTAATCTCGAGTGCCGCGGTGTTTACAAAACCAATAAGAAGACAGCACATAAATCCAGTTATATGGCACCGGATAAGTCTTGGCAGCCGTTGGGATCGCGAAAATTTGTCGCCGGCGGATTTTACTGGACGGGTTTTGATTACCGCGGCGAGCCGACGCCTTATGGTTGGCCGGAGATTAATTCCAATTTTGGCTTTTTGGATATGTGTGGTTTCCCTAAAGATGCAGCCTACTACTGGAAATCCTGGTGGAAGAAAAACGAACCACTTGTTCATATTTTTCCGCATTGGAACTGGCA
>DATFMK010000903.1:0-3571 GCA_035267005.1 Balneolales bacterium | reverse complement strand
TGAAAACTGGGTGCGGATTTTGCGCAAGACCTGGAAATAGTAGCGACCATCGGTACTATTAACCCGGCAATTTATTTTGTCATTCCGACCGCAGCGAAGCGGAGAGCCGGAATCCAGCTAAAACCACGGTATGACTGGGTTGCCGCCTTCGCGGCAATGACGAATGGGTGATCAGCAGTTGCTGTTTTTAATTGCCAGGTTAATAATTTTGGTTCCTTCCCGGTAGTAAACAAAGAAATCTCAGATTTCATGGCCCCGTCTTGCGGGGGCCGCCTGTTTGCGGCCTTTCACGCCGACAACAAAGCAACTCCCTGTCGGTCAACGCTGGCATAGTTGCATTCAGAAAATGAGCGCACGAATCGGGATGATACCCTAAATTCGGCTCTTTTTTATCCTCCTGCAACCTTTGAGCGCCACTTGACAACGTACAGTACATAATATATTTTATGTACATGTACGAATACTGAGATTTGATGCGATATGAGGATTAAGATGTCATCTATATCTTTAACGGCGTTAAGGAGCCAACTATTTAAAATCGTTGACCGGGTCATTGAAACCGGCATGCCCGTGGAAATAGAAAGGAAGGGCCATAAATTAAAGATTGTGCTGGAAGAAAAAAAGAGCAAATTTAATAATTTGAAAAAGCGAAACTGTATTGTTGGTGATCCGGACGAATTAATTGAGCTTAAGGTCGGTGAATGGAACGAAGAGGCCAATCTTTAGTTTATTTAGACACGCACATTGTGGCGTGGCTGTATGCGGGGTTGTTGGACAAATTTACGCCAAAAGCCAAGGCGGGAATTGATGACAATAATGTTGTCATTTCTCAATTCGTAAGGTTGGAGCTTCAATATCTGTATGAAATCGGGCGTATAAAGGTTAAGCCGGATAAAATCATAGGCGCTTTAACCCGTGAAATTGATTTAAGAATTTCAGATTGCTTGTTAAATAATATCATTGAAGAAGCATTAAAGATCAATTGGACCAGGGATGTTTTTGATCGATTGTTGGTCGCCGAAACCATGCGGGATCCATCTTTATTATTGATCACGGCGGACCAGAAAATACGTGAAAAATTTACGCAAGCGCTTTGGTAGCTGATGGTTTGTATACTGTGTTGAGAATAGATCCCGAGCAGGTGTGGATGCCCGGCAAATAACCGTTCACAGTCAAAACACGCAGTTTATTTTAATTTTATGGGCGCCCCCAACGGTCCACAGAAAAATTTTAAGACCACCAAAGCCTTTGATATCATCAGGCCCAGTCGTAAAGAATAGGTTACATGTTTCTGTTATTTATTTTCATTCTTGAGTTGCCAAAATCTATATGATATCGGTTACATATCGTCACACACTTCGAAAATGGTCGAATTGTTGAGTATGGCAAGAAATCTATCCCGGGAGTCTGTCAAATTTAGAGCATATCATCAATTTTGCCGAGGTTTCGATCATCTCAATCAGTAGTTCGGTGGTATTTGGTTTTCGACAATCGTATCTGCAGGCCCTGGCTAAACAGCATTTATTTTGCAACCATACATGTGTTAAATTCATATTCCAGCTGATTTGCTGTTAAATCATCTTTCCCATAAAAGCCTATTGCTATACCAAGTTTTTCTTAAGTATTTCCTCCAAAATACCGATGAAAATAAGAACATTAATCCTTAATTTAATTACTTTTATCTAAAATATCTGTTGAAGGCTAAATTAAGATGGTGTTGTTATTTCAAAATTATTAGTTGAGTTTCTTATCAAATATGGGTTTAAAATTATAAGTGCTAAAAAAACTTAAGAGGCTGTAGAAATTTAAAAATAAAGAAATAAACATAGTAATAACAGATATAAATTTATCTGGCACAGATGGCATAAAATTTACTAACAATGATAGGAGTAATAATAGCTAAAAACCGGTTAAGACAGGGCATTCGGTTGTATTTCCCCATTTTAAAATTCCGGACTAAGCTGTGTGGGGTGTTTTACGCTGGGGAAAAAAAGAAAGTGTCCAAGAGTATCAAGAGTCGGAACCATTAATCTTATTTCGTATGTTGTCGTAGATAAATAGTTTTAACAGTATGAAATTTAGGAATATGAAATGAGAATAGCGAATAGAAAAATCAAAATTAATAAAAGGTTCAATCAAAGGAAACCATATTCAGGACATATTTTCTTTGTTTCAAAAAATGGATTTAACGAAGGTTGGCTTAAAAATTATAGTCGTTCTGGCTTATTCATAATCACAACGGCATCTTTATCTGTCGGAGAAATTATTACCATAGCGTTACCGTACGTGAACGGGAAAAAAGTTAAATGTAGAGGCCAAATTATACGGCGTACCAAATTGGGATTTGGAATTGAGTTTTTTAGGAGACGGAATGGTATAAATCTGAAGATCATAAAATAAAGCCTTATCTCCAAAATTATCAGACAAAGGGAATAGTGGTATTTTAAAGAAGCTTTAGGATTTGAGGCGGACGATCGTGAGCTCTGCCTTAAATCTTTCATAAAACTATAGTTCGATTTCAGGATCATATTAATATGGGAATACTAGACCAAAATACATTTGACCTCAATAAACGATCCGGAAAAGACCGGCGAAACCATATCGGTCTTAATATTCGATCATTGTTTATCAGGAGAGACAGATGAGTCTTACCACATCAGTTGATAATCTTTTGACCAAAGCCAAATAACTTACCGACACTTCCTGGAATAGCTGCGCGCCTTCTTGAAGCCTTTCAGACAGATGAGCCTGACATAAATGAAATCGAAGATATCCTTTCAGCAGACCCAGTCTTGACTTTTAAAATTCTTAAAATCGTCAATTCATCATTTTACAGCCTGCCCAGCAAAATCACCTCAGTAAAACATGCAATAAATTTGATGGGATTAAAGATCGTGCAAAATTTAGCGCTAAGCTTTTCCTTGGCAAATAAATTCAGAGCAGGAAAGACAGCGAAATTTGATTATTCACGTTTCTGGAAAGATTCACTTATTGGGGCGATCTCAGCTAAATATTTAGCCGAAAAGATAGCCATTGATCTTTCTGAAGACGCCTTTTTGATAGGTCTGATGCAAGATATTGGAATATTGATGATTGGACACGGTTTTTCCGAAAAATATCTTTGGATATTGGAAAAAACCGATACCGAACAATTTAGTCCAATTGAAGCAGAGACTATTGTTTTGGGTATTAATCATATGGAGATTGGGGAGTATTTGATCAAATCCTAGGGATTGCGTTGATCATTATTTGGGTATAAATTCATACAAACTATTAGGCATTTAAAAAGAGCAGTTATGGTTGTTCCAGTACCTCTTCTATCTTCTCTGATAGCTCTTTCAGTTTGAATGGCTTTTCGATATAATCGCCAAACTTTCGCTTTAATAGCTCATTTATAGAATACTGATCAATGTATCCGCTGACGATGATAATTTTTATCTCTTGCTGGATCGCCTTAGCCGGTCATAAACTTCGCAACCGTCCATACCTGGCATTCTCATGTCCAGGATTACCAGAGAAATCCTGTTCTTATTCTTTTCAAAAATCTTAAGGGCTTCATATCCGTATCGGG
>DATFMK010000902.1:0-7456 GCA_035267005.1 Balneolales bacterium | reverse complement strand
TTTCAGGTTTTCGAAGGTATATTGAAAATAGGACATCAATCTCATCTCAGACAAGTAACGTCCGTGCAGATCGCCCTCAACTTCTACATGCCATCGGGTGATAATATTATCTGTTAAAAATAAATGTGTGACTCGCTGGTTTATGTTTTCCATCCATTGGCTGGCTAATTCCAAACGATAATTGCCGGTTTTGGTATCACCAATCTCCTCCACTTTGTTGATGTCAAAGATCCAGGCAATTTCAATATCAATGGTTGGTTTAATACTTGTTGGGACAAGTGGTTTTTCTATAAGTAATGGATGTTTCTTCATCCCATTTAGCTGTTTTGCTAAACTTATTTCCCTAAATTTATCCCAATCAAAATTTAAAGTTACCGATTTTATGTAATCGGACATGTCTTGGATATCGATAACCAATTCAAGTCCGGTGGCGTTAATCGTGTTTTCATTCCATGTTTTAAACGTCTCTATCTTGATATTGCGTTTGTAAAGTTCCGCCTCTATTTGATTAACTAATGAATTAAATATTGGATAATTCATTTAATATAAATGGTTTTATTTCATTTGAATTGATGTCAAAAAACGGTGTAAATATAATAATATTTATATGAATAACTATTATACCCTAAAACATTTAATAAACAATATTAGACATATTGTCAAAAATGCCGTGTTCTCTTTTGCCATTACACCTAGAAAAAATGTTATTGAGCTTTACATAGAAAACCCAAAAGAAAGATACCGAATTATCACAGATACTGGAAGAACAAATACGGTATTTTTTTGGGATCAGGATCGTCCGGCTAAGAAATCGAATGTTTATAATCCGTTTGAATCGCTTCAAAATGCCAAAATTAAAGAGATCATTTTGGCTGACCGGGATCGTTATATCTCTTTAATGTTAGCTAACAATCAAAAATTGGTTTTCACACTTTACGGACCTCATGCCAATGTTTTTCTTACAGAGAAGGATAAAATCATAGAAGCTTTTAAAAGTAATGATACCCTTGAAGGGAAAGATGTACCTCAGCCAAGAGCAGCTTCCCAATGGAATAGCTTTGATCATAAGGATAAGATTAAAAGGAAGATAACGCGATTAAATCCGTTATTTCCACGAAAATTGATACCCTATGTAATCCGGTACTATCATCTGAAAGAGAAAACGGATGAGGAAGTGATCGAAGTTATTAAAAACTTATCCGAAGAGTTAGATCGGCATCCTGCCTACCGTATTTTAAAAACAGGTGAAATTTGCCTATTGTCGGAAAAATCACTGCCTGTAGAAACTTCAAAAACTTTTGATGATATTAACAGCTGCATTCGGTATCGGTATTATCACGGTTTGTCTAAAGCGAATTTTGAGCAATCAAGGGTACAGCTTGAAAATCGTTTTGACAATATTTTAAACAAAATGAATAGTCAGCTTGAGGAATTAAATAAATCGGATAAAAGTCTGGAAAGAGCGGATACTTACGAGAAATATGGTCATTTGCTTATGGCAAATATTCATCAAAAAGAATATGATCATTCAGATGAAATTCAAATTCCCAATTTTTATGATCAGAATAAAATGATCGATATACCGCTTCAGGTGGATAAGAATCTGGCTGAAAATGCTCAATATTATTATGGTAAAGCAAAAAAAGCTAAAAAATCGTACGAAGTTGCTCAAAACAGATTGAAGGAAATCAGTCGTGATAAAAAGCTTTTGGATAATTTGTATAGTGAATTTCAGTCTTTAGATCGAAAATATGAACTCAAAGATTGGCTGAAGAAAAAAGATAAAGAATTACGAAAATTTAATCTGGTTACGGATCAGAATCATAAACAGGTTCAGACGCCATTTCGAAAAACGGAAATTCAGGGATATGAAGTTTGGATCGGAAAAAACGCAAAAAGTAACGATATTCTGACATCGATGGCGCATAAAGAAGATATTTGGTTACATGCGCGCGGAGTCGGTGGATCGCACGTGGTCATCAGAATGAATAATAATAAGGATTATCCGCAGAAGGATATCATACGTAAAGCTGCGGCACAGGCTGCTTATTTCTCTAAGGCAAGGGGATCTAAAATGACACCGGTGAGCTATACGAAAAAGAAATATGTTCGAAAACCGAAAGGAGCTGTTCCCGGAACAGTGGTGTTGGATCGTGAAGAAGTCATGATGGTTGAACCTGAGGCAGGTTCCTGAATAAACAAAAAAACCATAATGAAAAATCAAATTATATTTTTATGTGGATTTATGGGGGCGGGTAAGTCCACCATAGGAAAAAAATTAGCAGAAATGAGATCGATTCCTTTTTATGATCTGGATGAACTCATCGAAAGAAAGGAACAGCGAAGTATTACGGAAATCTTTGAAATGAAAGGCGAATCTCATTTCAGGGATTTGGAAAAACAGTATTTAGGTTTGGCCCAATTAAAAAAGCCCGCTGTGCTGGCTCTTGGTGGCGGAACAATTTGCAACGATACCAATCTCAGGTTTGTTAAAAAATCAGGTATTCTGATTTTTATTAAGCCAACAATAGACATTATCTTACAAAGATTAAAAGGTAATCCGGATCGTCCTTTGTTACGCGATGAACGTGGAAATGTTAGAAAGGGGGAGAATCTGAGGAGTTTTATAACAAACCTGTATAACAAGCGTTTAAAATGGTATAGTAAGGCTCATTATATTGTGGATGTTACTTCAGAGGATGAGGCCGATTTGGTAGCCATGGAAATTGTGAAATTATTATCTAACTCAAATTAAAATATACTATTGATTACACTAAAAACCACTCGTCAGGAATCTTATGATATAACCGTTGACGCGGATATTTGGGAATCTATTCAAACATTTCTTTTAGAACATTATTCAAATCGAAAATGCATTCTGATTATTGATGAAAATGTGAAAAATTATCACGGGATACAGGTCAGGAAGCATTTGAATGCTGTTTTTTCGAAAGTGCACGAATATGTTGTACCCGCCGGTGAGACCAGTAAAAATGCGGTTGAGTGGCAGAATATTGTCGATTTCGCATTGCGTAATGGAGCTTACCGTAATACACCGTTAATAGCTGTGGGCGGTGGTGTCACCGGAGACTTGGCAGGTTTTGCGGCAGCAAGTGTGATGAGAGGAATACCACTGATTCATATACCAACCACATTATTAGCGATGGTTGACAGCTCTATTGGTGGTAAAACCGGAATTAATCACGGTACTGGGAAAAACTTGATAGGTGCCTTTTATCAGCCGGATGCCGTTTGGGCCGATGTAAAGATGATGAAAACGTTACCGGAAGAGGAATGGTTATGTGGCTTAGGTGAAGTCATTAAATATGGTGCCATTTCAAATAAAGATATCATCCCAAAAGCCTTTGAAAGAATGCAAGATAAAGCCTTTGACGAGGTAGAATCATGGATTGAACTGATTCGTGAATGTGCCTCTATTAAGGCAGATATTGTCCAAAAAGATGAAAGAGAAAGTGGCGTCCGTGCCTATTTAAATTTTGGACACACTTTTGCCCACGCTATCGAGGCGTTTATGAATTACAAGGGAATTTCACATGGCGCCGCGGTTTATGCCGGATTGATTGCCGCATTGAAGACTTCCAATATGATGGGAGCCGATTTGAGTTACGATGAATTATTACAGTTTAAAGATTTTTATCGATTAGATCTTTCAAAACTTAAAAATCATATCGATGAATTAACTCAGTTGATGTATCATGACAAAAAAATGAAATCGGATTTATTGCGGGTTGTGTTATTGTCCGATTGGGAACGTCCTTACGTTACGGAAGTTGATAATAATGATGTTGTCAAAGAAGGATGGGCATATCTTTTCTCGCAAATATGAATGATAGAATGAGATTCGAGCAGGAGTAACAGCAACGTGTTTGTACGATGGATATATAAAACATGGAGAGCGATATGGTTCACCATATTAAGCTTGATTTTAGTCGCCGTTTTGGTAAGCGGTCTTGCCCTGGTTTCGCTTCAACAAAAGCCAGTTAAGAAATTTCTTGCTCACAGACTCGAAAATGTTTTTAACGCCAACTATCAGGGACACATACAAATAGGTGAATTAGGCGGGTATTTGCCATTCGACATTCAGGTTCAAAACGTAAAATTAACATATCCGGAATCTGATAGTCTCGTTGCTTCTCAACCGATCTTTAAATGTGATTCGATATCATTTAGCGTTAATTTGTGGGAGCTGTTAAGCCGGCATATCCGAATCACCAGTTTTGAGATGCAAAGTCCCCGTATTATTTTTAGAAGTCAGGGAGATACTACGTATACATTTACGCAGGCTTTGCAGCGTAAGAAACCGGAGGCGCGGGGGAGTTCTTTGATTTTTAAAGATCTGAATATTTATGCGCCCCTCATTACCATTGAAAACGGAACGGTTTCAGTGGATAAACTGCATAATGTTCCCCAAAATATTCTGTTACCTAAACCGATAGTCCTGGATTCTCTGAATACCCGTATCTTTTTGGAATTGAGCAATTACCAGAGATTCCTGGATATCGATCGTTTTCATGCCAAATTACCAAATACCATTGCCGGTGAAATATCGGTAAGAGGTCAGGTTTTCAACGACAGCCGTTATTTGGAGTTTAACCAATTCAATGTGAAAACCGGGCAATCGAAACTGAATGTGAATGGTGAAATTGATGGTGTTGATTTGTATGGCTCGAATTTACCGCTCCAGTTTCACAATGCCAGGTATAAGATATCGATCGATTCGACGGAAATTTATCCCAGTGAATTTGCTGATATTTTACCACAGGTACCGCTTATTACCATGCCGGTAAAACTCAATTTTAAAGCAGAGGGCGATGTTAATAATTTCAAAATAAACTCTTTGGCCCTGAATTTTGATAAAAGTGAATTAGATGTCGATGGTAATGTGCAAAATCTGACCTCACAGGGAAGCCTTGCTTATAATTTAAATGTTCGAAAATTGCATTTTGACGGCGAAGATCTTGGTGTTTTAACTCGTAATAAAGGGATCAAAAAATTTAAGGATTGGAATAAGTTAACTGCTAAAGGACAGATTCAGGGTAATCTCGATTCACTTCAGGTGTCAACCAATTTTGATTTGCCTCAAGGTCAGTTCAGAGTAGACGGATCCACTCAATTGCAAAAACCGTTTGCCTATAAAGCTACGTTATCGAGTAAAAATTTAAATCTTGGTCAGTTTGCTACACTGGGGAAAATGCATGGTTACCTTAACATGAATGCGACCTTGCACGGTTTGGGTTATCAGTTAAGTAAAGCTTCGTCGAATCTGAATGTTAATGTTTATGACAGTAAGATAAATGACATCAGTGTCAATAAAATGACTGTCGATGCTTCGCTGACAGATGGTTTTTTAGAACCCAAAATTGATTTGCATTCCGGTGCGTCTCAATTGAAAGGAAGTGGATGGATCGATTTAATGGGTAGTGAGCCGATTTTTAAATTCCAGGGTTTCGGAAATGGAATTAATCTTGCGGAATTTATTCCTCATGCCGGAATTTCCAATACCAGCCTTAATTTCAAATATCAGCTAAATGTTCAGGGAAAAACCTTAAACCGGATGTATGGCCGGGCAAGTATGGATATAAATCGCTCTATTGTAGGAAGTGATACATTGCGTCCTCATCAATTTTATGTAGATTTGAACTCACCGGATAAGAAGCAACGTATATTACGTTTCACCAGCTCTTTCATGGATTTCATATTAAAAGGTCACATGCATCCGACCGACTTATTTCAGATGGGACACTATTGGACCGATTATTTCAAAAAACATGTAAATGAGGAATTAAAATTTCAATCGGCTGATTCGATATCGATAGCTTCGAATCTGACTAAAAAGGTACCTAAGGATACGGTTGATGTTTCGGTTAATATGCATTTAAAAGATGTGAATTTATTGCGCAATTATTTTCACAGTTTACCATTTATTCGTACTAAGGCGCATATCGAAGCTAATGTAAAAGCGGATTCCAGGCGTTTGTTGGTGACTGGCGGTTTTCGGGATCCTTTGACGGATGTCGATACCTTACAGGTTAATAATTCAAAAGTTATGTTGACGGCGAGTTTCAATCATCAACAAAACTTTAAAAAATTCGCGAATCTGGATATCAGTGCGAATATGGATAGCTTATCTCTTCCCAATTATTCATTAGGTAATGTGAATTGGAATTTCTCAATGAAGAACGATTCCATAAAAACACACGCCCAAATAGGTAGAATAGGGAAAAATGCGGCACTGAATATGCGACTATCCACAAACTTACTGGATAGTGCATTGGTTATGAATATCGACAAATTTGATCTGGGGAATAACGAATATCAATGGTCAAATAAAGGAAAACCCGCAGTTATTTACGATAATCAGGGCAAAATTAAGTTTAGAAACTTTGAATTCAGAAATGGTAATCAAAAGATAAATGTTGTTGGGGCTTTCAGTTCCGATAAGAGTGATTCCGTTATCTATCGGTTACAGAATATTGATCTGAAGCGAATATCGGATCTCATAAATGGGCGAGTGAATTTTGAAGGAACCATGAATGCGGATTTTTATACAAAATCGTTAGCCAAAGTCCCCAGAATTCAGGGAAATATTTACATCGATCGATTGGCTTTGGATAATCGCCCGGTCGGGGATTTTCATTTTCACAGTCAATACAATGATCAACAGAAAAGATTTAACACTACGTTGAGTGTAAAAGCGGATACCGCAAAGTATCATGATTATTATGTGAAAAACGACAGTATTGCTACAAATATTCAGATCAAAGGATACTTCTTGCCTCCGGATTTAGCAGCAAAAGCCGATACCAGTTATGATTTCCATGTCGATTTCAAACAGGTTGATATGTGGGTGATTAATTATGTCATTCCGGGAATTTTTCACAAATTGCAAGGTAAAGCAGACGGTACCGGATATATTGCCGGCAATGCCAAAAATTACAATTTTCATGCGCATTTTAATTTGCATAATGTATACGCAGAACCGGTATTTATGCATTCCAATTTTTATTTAACAGGCCCCGTAAATCTTGACCGAACGAAAGGCGTGACAATCGATAGTGTCAGGATTCATGACCGGCAGGGTGGGACGGGACTGCTGTATGGGGATGTGGATCTGAATAATTTCCAGATGAAGAAAAAGCTGAATCTTACCTTGGTTCTGAATAATCTCAAATTCCTGAATAACACATTTAATCCGGATGTTCCGTTTTATGGAGGGGTTGTTGGTACGGGTACTGTACGTCTGACAGGATCGAATCTACATCCTTTTTTACAAACGGTGACTCCATTACAGACTACATCCAACTCAAAATTATTAATTCCTCTTCTGGATGAGACCAATGTCCAGAGCCAAGGTAAATCCATTCAATTTGTTAAAAATTTCTCGGTTGGTACGAAGAAAAATAAAGTAAGAAGCCCAGGTACCTCCAATCAGAAT
>DATFMK010000901.1:0-8003 GCA_035267005.1 Balneolales bacterium | reverse complement strand
AAAGCGGTACGCGAGCTGGGTTCAGAACGTCGTGAGACAGTTCGGTCCCTATCTGCTGTGGGCGTAGGAATACTGAGGAGAGCTGCCTCTAGTACGAGAGGACCGGGGTGGACGAACCGCTAGTGTACCTGTTGTGACGTCCGTTGCATCGCAGGGTAGCTATGTTCGGTCGGGATAAGCCGCTGAAAGCATCTAAGCGCGAAGCCCACTCCAAGATAAGTATTCCCCAAAGAGCCGTGGAAGACGACCACGTCGATAGGCGGTCGGTGTACGCGTGGTAACACGTTTAGCCAAACCGTACTAATAGCTCTTCCGACTTGACTTATAGGACTTGGACAACCCCCATCGCGGGGCCCAGGCCTAACCTGTCAGGCATACACAGGCCCACTGCCTTGGCAATTCCCTCTGAGATTTCCAATCCCTTTTTTCCCGGTCCGGTACGCTCCCGCGTCCCGGCCCACAACGAGATTGGATGAGGTGACCAGAGCGAGGAGGTCCCACCCGTTCCCATACCGAACACGGCCGTTAAGCTCCTCTGCGCCGATGGTACTGCGCAAGCGGTAGAGTAGGTCATTGCCTCATCCCTTTTTTTTATTTCCAAAACACCTTCCTTTGTAGCAAATATCTTCCCCAGGTAATATTTTACACTACGGCCAAAGACCATCCTTTTTTATTCATCGTAAATGAATATTTTGTAAAGGGTGTATTTTGGTTATTTTTTTAGTAATCAGTGCGAATGAAAATGATAGTTATCAAGGGACTATGTGAATAGTGAGGGGGAAAATATAATCGATATTAGCATTATCATTGTTAATTACAATGTTAAAGAGTTCCTTGCGAATCTGTTGAATTCGATTTATAAGGCGAAAAATGGTTATAGTCTACAGATAATAGTCGTCGATAATGCTTCCAAAGACGATTCTGTTCCCTACCTAAAGAATCGATATCCCGATGTTACCTATTTTGGTAATGACAAGAATTTAGGCTTTGGTAAAGCTAATAATCAAGCTATAAAAATAGCAAAGGGTAAATATACGCTAATTATCAATCCAGATACATTAATGCGTGAGGATACTCTAACCAAAATGTATCTGCACATGGAACAATATCCAGCAACGGGTGCGGCGGGATGTAAACTATTAAATCCGGATGGTACTTTTGCTTTAGAATCCCGTCGATCTGTACCGACTCCTGTTTCAGCGTTATGGAAAGTTCTGGGACTGACTGCTCTTTTTCCTAAAAATAAGACTTTTGCTGAATATTATCTTAATTGGATGGATGAAGATAAAGCCTCAAGAGTTCCAGTTTTATCTGGTGCATTTATGTTTTTCCGTACATCTGTTTTAAAAGAATTGGAAGGATTTGATGAACAATTTTTTCTGTATGGAGAAGATATAGATATCTGTCATCGTGTAAATATTGCAGGATATCATATTGATTATGTACCGGATACGAGTATCATACATTTTAAGGGAGAAAGTACTAAAAAGGATCAAATCGACTATATCGTATTATTCAACAAAGCACTTTTTCAATTTTTTAAAAAGCATTACAGTTATAGCTACAGTATCTTTTTTCGTTTTGTAATTTTTATTGGGATTATTTTAAGAGGAGTTATTGGTTATATAAAGAGATTATTTTTCAAAGGTTTATTCCCGGTAACCGAAATTGCTGTTATAAATATTATCATTATTATCGCATTTCTGATTCGTTACAAAATCCCTGTGTCGAATCCGTTCTCCTATTATAAGATTTCATATTTCTCTTATAATCTTCTGATTACGATTATTTATCTCCTTGCAGCAAAGTATTATGATCTATATAGTAAAAATCGAGATTCTATTCTGACTGTGTCAAAATGCGTAGTAATTGCTTTTTCCGGAGTGGCATTTATTACATTCTTTCTTCGTGATTTTGCTTTTTCAAGAATGATATTAGTTGGAGGAGCGTTAGCAGCAGGTCTTTTCCTTTCAACATTTCGACTAATCAAAAAGAATATCAGGACGCATTCGAAATATTCAAGAGGTCAGATAAAACCCGTTAGATTACTAATTGTTGGAACTGGTAAAAATACAGATCGATTAATAAAAAAAATTCGTGGTAAAGTAGACTGGAATTATGAAATAATCGGTTTGATTGGGGACGGTTCAAGTGACGATAATTTAGTTGAGAATGTTCCTGTAATTGGAAAGACAAGAGAATTATCATCAGTCATAAGAAAATATGATATTGATCAGGTCTTTTTCCAGATAAATGGCATAACCTATAATGAGATTATTCAGTTAATTACTCAGGTCAAGGTTTCGGATGTTATATTTAAAATGGTTCCCGATTCACTCGATTTTATCCTTGGGAAATCGAATGTGGAGTATTTGGATGATATTCCGCTTCTCGATGTTTCGATCTCCTATAAAACGGCTTGGAATATTTTTATTAAACGATTAATGGATATAATATTATCGGTTATTTCCATATTCCTGACCATGCCACTATTACCATTTATTTTGATTCGGAAAAATAAAAAACAAAAAATAGAAATTGATGGACAGGTTCCATTTAATGTGCTTCGGTTATTTTTACCCTATCAAAAACACAAATGGAAGAATCGACATCTTTTGTTTTGGTATATTTTAATCGGAAGAATAAGTTTTGTCGGTGCTCCTCTGACTACGATTCATTCTGCTGAATTATCTTATAAACCGGGATTAACGGGTTTACGTCAAATTAATGAATCAAGGGTTTACCGTGAAGATGAAAAAGAACGATATGAATTGTTCTATCTCCAAAATTATTCTATCTGGCTCGATTTCGATATTCTGCTAAAGACTCTGATCGGTAAAACGAAACCTCTTTTAAATCTGGATGTCATCAATCACTAATTGTAATCAATAATAAATCATTTGGATTAGAGCCTTTTATCAAGCTGTTTTATCATTTTGGGATACCATTCCTCAAATGTATCTTCTTCGATTTTCTGCCTTGCTTGTTCCATCAGCCATAAATAAAACGTCAGATTGTGGGAAGAAGCCAATTGTAAACCGAAAATTTCCTTACACTTCATCAGATGATGCATATAAGCCATAGTATAATTTTGACAGAGGTCGGATGGAAAACCCGGATCGGCGGATTCAAAACAATCCTTCCACTGAGCATTTTTGGTATTGATTGTTCCATTTCTGGTAAAGAGCATACCATTTCTTGCATTTCGGGTGGGCATAACGCAATCGAACATATCGATACCACGAGCAATTCCTTCTAAAAGATTGATCGGCGTACCAACACCCATTAAATATCTTGGCTTATTTTCAGGTAATACATCGGTACAAATATCAGTCATGGCATACATCTCTTCAGCCGGTTCTCCTACACTCAATCCGCCTATGGCGTTTCCATCAAATTCCAGTTCAGCAATGGATTCCGAGGATTCCTTCCGTAAGATATCGTACGTACAACCCTGAACGATACCAAATTGTAGCTGTCGGTGTCCGTATATAGGTTCACTTTCAAGAAATGCTTTCCGTCCGCGTTCCGCCCATCGGTGTGTCAGGTGCATCGATTCCCGTGCATATTCAAAAGGACTGGGGTTGGGCGGACATTCATCAAGGGCCATGATGATATCTGATCCTAATATCCGTTGTGTTTCCACGGCGTTTTCAGGAGTAAATAAATGTTTTGAACCGTCCAAATGGCTCTTAAAGGTCACTCCTTTTTCATGTAAATCCCGATTTTCCGATAAGGAGAAGACCTGAAACCCACCCGAATCAGTCAAAATGGGTAAATCCCAATTCATGAAACGATGCAACCCTCCTGCTTTTTTTAAAATTTGGGTACCCGGACGCAAATAGAGATGATAGGTGTTGCCAAGTATGATTTGTGCCTTTATTTTTTTTTCGAGTAAGTTTTGGGGTACTGCTTTTACGGTGCCTTGAGTACCAACGGGCATAAAAATGGGGGTTTCGATGATGCCATGATCGGTGAGTAATTGCCCTCTGCGCGCTTTAGATCTGCCGGATTTCTTTAATAATTCAAATATCTTCATGAAAACTATAGGGAATGTTAATTACTATTTCTCTTAATACTAAAGATGTTATTTTGTTTTAATAGGTCGTTATTGGATTGTAATGGGTAATAATGTATCTCAAAGTAGCATAATTTATAAACTTATCATTTAAATTTTAGGGAGAATAAATTAAGGGTCATTGGATCGTTTTAAAAGCATAGCAATTACGGTACTTTGCGATTTTATCGTATTGATGATATCGTGGTATGTATACTATTATCTGCGTTTCAGACTGATATGGGAGGGTAGTCCTTCCGGTTCATTACCAGCTACTTTATTTATTCCCGCTATCATAATCGCCATCTATTGGTTGATAATATTCGCCATTTTTGGATTATACAGAGGATTATATCTCATCTCTCGGTTTGATGAAACCATTCAGGTTATAAAAATAACATTAATTGGCACATTAATCCTTTTCTTTCTGCTTTTTATCGATACTCTGGGTTGGAATCTGAATAATATTAAATATGCCAAAACTTATACCCTTTTTTATTGGCTCGTGGTTGTTGTTCTTATTTCCCTAAATCGTTTCATCATTCGTTCCATACAGCGTTACAGAGTTCAGAAAGGTAAGGGGTTGCATAAAGCAATCATTGTTGGCAGAGGTGAAAGTGCCCGGTCAACTTATGAGAGTTTGAAACGTCATAAAACATCCGGGATGCAGGTTATCGGTTTTGTGGATGTTGATGAAGCTGATATATCTCAGACAGGTATTGATTTAAGCTTGCAGCCGGCTATCGGAACTATCAATAATATTCGGGGGATTGTTATATCTCATGATGTGCAAAATGTTATCGTGGCACTGGAAAAGGAATATAGCCACAAAATTATAGATATTATTGATCAGGTGGATATTCCGGATGTATCGGTTAAGATCCTGCCGGATTTTTATCAAATGATCATTGGACTGAATCAAACCAATCAAATTTTTGGATTACCGCTTATTGAAGTGATGACCGATCCCATGCCCACCTGGGAAAAGGTTACGAAGCGTTTATTTGATTTCACGTTATCTTTGATCATCTTGATATTAACTCTGCCTATTACGGTAATTATAGCAATTCTTGTACGACTTACCTCAAAAGGTCCGGCCATATTTAAGCAAAAGCGAGTTGGTTTGTATGGTAAAGAATTTATCATCTATAAATTCAGGACAATGAATAGCGATGCCGAAAAGCAAACCGGTCCGGTTTGGGCACAAAAAAATGATCCCCGAATTACTCGTATAGGATATTGGCTGAGGAAATTGAGGCTCGATGAACTGCCTCAATTTTTTAATGTTATTAAAGGGGATATGAGTTTAGTTGGGCCGCGGCCGGAAAGACCTTATTTTGTGGAGAAATTCAAAAAGGAAATCCCACTTTATACGAGAAGATTACGTGTACGACCTGGTATAACTGGCTGGGCACAAGTAAAGTGGAAGTACGATACGAATATTGAAGACGTCAATGAAAAGACAAAATATGATTTATTTTATGTTGAAAATATTTCGCTTCGAATGGATTTTAAAATATTGTTTAATACTATTTTAACCGTTCTTTTGGGCAAAGGTCAATAGTTTTATGAATGTCAATATTATGGATTTGGGAGGGTGAACTGTCCACAACATACTATTTAGGTTTAAAATTACGTATTATTACCATTTTTATGTTTAATTGTCAGATACATTTTATGGGAAATTTAGATGAAGGCTGAGGTCCTTGTTGTTATACCTACTTATAATGAAGCGGGAAATATTACAAAGATGCTTCACTCTTTGCTTGAATTAGCGACACCGGTGGATGTCCTGATTGTAGATGATGGTTCACCTGATGGAACGGCTGATCTTGTTAAAAAAGCGGGGAAAGAACACCCTGAGAGGATATTTCTGTTAGAACGCAGCGGTAAGCAGGGTTTAGGCACGGCCTATGTGAAAGGATTTCAGTATGCGCTGGATCATGGCTATAATTATATATGTGAAATGGATGCAGATTTCTCCCATGATCCGAATGACATCCCTCGTCTTGTAGAAGAAGTTAAAACGGATCAGGCCGATATTGCCATTGGTTCTCGGTATTCTAATGGTATTAGTATTATTAATTGGCCTTTGTCCCGGTTGATATTATCTTACACTGCTAATTTATATGCGCGTTTTATAACACGTTTACCCATTTTTGATACCACGGCAGGATTTAAATGTATCCACCATAAAGTTATTGAAAAAATAGACTTACATAAAATTACTTCTAATGGTTATTCTTTCCAGATAGAATTACATTTCCGTGCATGGAAAGCCGGTTTTAGATTGAAAGAAGTCTCAATTATTTTCAGAGAACGTCAGGAAGGCGTCTCCAAAATGTCTAAAAAGATTGTGATGGAAGCTATTTGGAGAGTCTGGGTTTTACGACTCAGAAGTATTTTTCACATATTATAAGTGTATCTTTTGCGTTGCCAAAGCTAAGAGAGTGAAATCCAGTAATATTTTATAAATTATAACTTTAAATCTTTTGTTTATATTAATTCATTGTTTGCTTATTGCCCAGAAAACAGGGATTAAATTAAATTATTTATGCAATATTTAGATTTTGAGAAACCAATTGTTGAGCTTGAAAAGAAAATTGCTGAATTAAGTGAATTATCTCTCGCTGATAACGACGTTCTGTCTTCGGAGATATCAAAATTGAAAAATCGTGTTGAAGAACTTAGAACATCTATTTTTACGAATTTGACACGATGGCAAAGAGTTCAATTGGCACGTCATCCCAATCGTCCATACACTCTTGATTATATCTATAAGATGACGGATAATTTTATCGAATTACACGGTGATCGATGTTATGAGGATGATAAAGCTCTCGTTGGTGGATTGGCCACGATCAATGGATTTTCGGTAATGATTATGGGACACCAAAAAGGTCGTGATACCAAATCCCGTAAATATCGCAATTTTGGAATGGCTAATCCTGAAGGCTATCGTAAGGCATTACGGTTAATGAGGATGGCCGAAAAATTCAATATCCCTATAATAACATTATTGGACACACCGGGTGCCTATCCGGGTTTGGAAGCCGAGCAACGGGGTCAGGCTGAAGCGATTGCTCATAATTTAATGGTTATGGCCACCTTAAAAGTACCGATTATTTCAATCGTGATTGGCGAAGGTGCCAGCGGTGGCGCTATTGGAATTGGCATGGGTAACGAAGTCTATATGATGGAAAATACCTGGTATTCGGTAATCGCGCCGGAATCTTGTTCCTCTATATTATGGAAAACATGGGATTATAAGGAACAAGCCGCGTCAGCTTTGAAATTGACGTCTTCCGATCTTAAAAAAATGAAGGTAATCGATGGTATTATCAATGAACCTCTGGGGGGAGCTCACAGAGATCATGAAGCCGCGGCAAAAGCAGTTAGAAAACAGATTTTAGAGAGCCTGAAACGGTTGTCAAAGATGAAGCCCGATAAATTGGTCCAGCAAAGAATTGACAAATATTCATCCATGGGTGTTTGGACAGAAAGTAAAGAAATTAAAGAGAAATAAGGTATTATCGTTGGTAAAACTACCCAAAACCCGACCGCTAATATCCCATACGATTCAGATGCGGAGCAGATACAGCGAAACGGATAAAATGGGTTATGTCTACTACGGACATTTCCTGCAGTATTTTGAAGTGGTTCGTACGGAACTCGTCCGTGAATTGGGAATGCCCTACCGGGTAATGGAAGATAATGGAGTGATGCTGCCAGTAGTCAATGCCGAGGTAACATATAAAAGACCGGTAAATTATGATGAACTGATGAATATTACCGTTCATATATATGATTTACCAACCGCCAGGCTGATTACTTATTATGATGTCATAACCGAAGGTGGAGATCTGCCAAATACTTTAGGCAGAGTCGATCTGGTTTTTATGGATGTCAAAACACGAAGGCCCATGAAAGCTCCTCAGGAGTTTAA
>DATFMK010000900.1:0-3894 GCA_035267005.1 Balneolales bacterium | reverse complement strand
CGCCAAGAGCATCAGTCCATCGATTTATTACTTCAAAGAACGAACCGACATCCCCATTTTTTTTCAAGTTCATGAACAAAAGGATGACTATGTAAAAAATGGTGTGAGAGTTCTTCCAGCACACACATTCTGCCGCGAAATGAAACTGCCTTGATTAATGAACCCGTAGGATGAAATTGGCCATCATTCTTTTAAATTCCAGACAGTTGTGCGTAATCTCAAGCATGGTAACATGCGTTGAAATCTTTCAGTCTAATGCTTTTATGACTACTATAAATATCCTGATCCCAATTGGGCGATTTGTGAAAAAAACTTTTAAATAATGGAGTGGTTACGATAAGTTTAAAGATGTGAAAATAGGATTGTCGGGTGAGCACATCCGGAAATATGATTTGGACGCCCTGCCAAATAATATTGCCGATGGACAAAACCTTGTTTTTATCAGTGGTGCTGTGATCAGAAATGAGCAATTTTTTCGTCGAAGAAGGCCGCCCCAGTTAAATATGCTTCGCATTTCACGGGGCAGGCACAAGAGTTTTTGGTTCCCGCAAAGCGGGACAGGAAGGCAACCTCCCTGTATGCCGAAGCCGGAAACTCGCGGAGAACACTGTTTGGCGGAAAAAGGGCCATTTATGGATGGACACCAATTAATCTTGAAAATCCTGTCGGATAAGATTTCAATATGATTTCAATAGTTATTGCTGCATACAACGAAGAGAATCGAATCGGAGAATCTCTTCTCAAAATTAAAGAATATTTGGATGAGCAGGGTTCTGATTATGAAATAATCGTTGTCGATGATGGCAGTACAGACAATACCCGGCGGGTAGCAGCGAATTACAACTCGGAAATTAAAAATCTCAAAGTTATTGGTTATCCCGCGAATAAAGGAAAAGGATATGCCTTAAGACAGGGGGTTTTTGCTTCTTCAGGAGATGCAGTGCTTTTGACCGATGCAGATCTCTCGACTCCCATAGAAGAACTTGACCGATTGTTGCCGTTAATTTCGGAACAGCAGCACGATGTTGTTATCGGCTCCAGGGCTCTTGAGCCCAATAAAATCCTTAAAAAGCAACCCTGGTGGAGACAGGGCATGGGTAAGATTTTCAACAGGATCGTCAAAATATTGGTGTTGGATGATTTTGACGACACACAATGTGGCTTTAAATTGTTTTCTGATAAAGCAGCCAGAAACCTGTTCAGATACGCACGTGTTAACCGGTTTGCCTATGATGTTGAAATACTGGCACTGGCAAAAAAAAAGGGCTACCGCATATCGGAAGTGCCTGTTGAATGGATCAATTCGCCGGCCTCAAAGGTCAATCCGATTTTTGACTCCATGCAAATGCTTTTCGATCTCATTAAAATAAGGATGAGAGTGAGAGAAAACAAAGATCCCTCAATAAAATCCGGTTGATTTAGTGTATCCACTATCAGAGTGGATTGAGTTGGTGGAAATTTCAAATAACAAATCTCAAATAATTTACCCTGTTAAATAATGCCTCGCATTAAATCTTCGATTTATTTAACAGGGCAGGCAAATACCAATGAGTAAAATTCGAAATAACAAACCAGTATATGATCTTGAAGAAAGAACATTCCATTTCGCGAAAGCTGTCAGGCTTTTTGTGAAAACGTTGCCCAAGACAATTGCTAACCTCGAAGATAGCAAACAAGTACTAAAGTCATCCGGTTCAGTGGGTGCAAATTACAGGGAGGCCAATGAATCATTAAGCAAAAAAGACTTTTTGTTGAGAATTAAAATAAGCCGTAAAGAAGCAAAAGAAAGCGCTTATTGGCTCAGGTTGATTCATGAGACCAATATCTGAAGAATGCTAATGATGCTAAGAGGTTGATGCAAGAGGCAAATGAATTGAAAAAGATATTTTCATCAATACTGGAAAAGTCGAGATAGTATAGTTAGTTGGTATTTGAAGTTTGGGATTTGTTTGTATTTTGATACTTGGGAATTGTGATTTAATTGTTTTTTGGTGCTTGGAGATTGTGATTTTAAAAAATTCATGAACGGTTTCAAATACAGTTTTTTTTACGGCTTGTACGGGAGTAGGGTACCTAAACAGTATTTTGGTTCTAATGAGTTATTCCACTTTAATTCTCCATTTTCCCATATACAATATATTGTAATTGTACTAAATAAAACACAACATGGCGCAAATAACTTAAATTATATATAAATTATATATAATTTACTTGACTTAAAGACAATTTTAAGAGTAGTTATCTTCAATAACAGCAGATTACGCTAATAAGCGAAAGATGCGGTCTTTGGAAAGATGTATATTGACATTTTGGGCGGGCTCTAATATAAAATTAAGAAAGATTTGATTCTTTTCTATAACTTTTTTCCACATTTTATGAAATTTTTTTCACAATTTTCAACCATTCCTTTCATAACGGAGACAATTTCGATAGTTTATTTCAAAAAAATGAACAATAATTGTCAAAAGAGGTGACCATTTTTGTTTAAAACATTTCCCATGAATAAAAACGTGAATAAAAAAGGAGGGATTTTCAGAGCCGAAAAAAAATTAAATTGTTATTGTGCCCAGTTTAAAAAGAATAAAAATAGTTGTTAAGTTCAATATGTTATCGAAATCCTTTTCAGCGGTCTTATATTTTTGTTAAGACCTTTACGGTCGAAAAATAATTATTGAAGCAGTCCCCAGAAACGGCATGAAGTTTGCATATTCTTTGGTCGACCATAAAGGTTGGGCAAAAACCATAGAAAAAAATCTTCAGAAAAAGGGGGTGCTACAAAGAATATAAGGGAAAAAAGAATGAAGTTTTTCATTAACCGTTCATTTAAACAAAGATATTAAAACGATAAAAAGGAGTTTAAAAATGAAGAAAAAATTAATTAGTTTTATAAAAGACGAAGATGGCGTAACGGCGATTGAATATGGACTTATTGCAGCACTGATTGCTGTAGTTATCATTACCGCAGTTACACTGGTTGGTAATAGTCTGAGCAATACGTTTAGCTACATCGGTGGTGAAGTCGATAGTGCCGGCTCTTAACGAATAGTTGGGTAGACGTGTTTATCGTAGCGTTTGCAACTTCTCTCTTCTGAGAGAAGTTGCAAGCCATTTCTAAAAAAAAATTAAGATATAATGTTTTTAACATGGTTCAAAAGTTACGGCAGGAGATTTTTTTGCGATTAACGTGAATAATCTTATTTGACGTAACTTTTAATATTATTGCATATTAATTATTAATAATGTATTTTTTAATTGATCCATTCTTGTCGTTGTTTTTGACCGGTATTCTGGTTGTGGTTGCTATTATAGACCTTCGGTCTCGTAAGATCCCTAATCTAATTACTTTTCCGACCATTGTTTTTGGTCTCATCTATTTTAGTATCACAAGCGGCTGGAAAGGATTTCTTTTCAGCCTTGAAGGACTTGCTCTGGGAATCGCAATATTTTCTATTCCATACTTGATGGGGGTGATGGGGGCCGGAGATGTCAAGTTAATGGGTGCAGTGGGAGCGATCATCGGCCCCAAAGGTGTGTTCATTGCTTTTTTGTATACCGCCATTGCCGGTGGTTTCTACGCGTTGATAATTTTAGTGTTCAATATTAACTATTTGAAAAATTTCATAAAAAGAAGTGCGATCACAATCAAATCATTCGTTCTTACAAAACAATTTATTCCAATTCCTGCGGATGAATCTGAAAAAAAACTTAGATTGTGTTACGGAGTTGCCATTGCCGTCGGCACGTTTTCTTACGTTTTGTTCGAATTTTACGGAATTAATCCAATTTAAACCGACTTAAACCGACACGGTCCGGGTATAAACGCCCGATTATCGGGCGAAAAAGGCGGTCGGGCCGAGAAAAGGGAAAGCACAAATTTTATTACCAAAAAACTAT
>DATFMK010000899.1:0-2919 GCA_035267005.1 Balneolales bacterium | reverse complement strand
CCGCATAAATACGTGATCGATCGAATTTATAGCTGATCCCTACGGACGGACTCAGTGCATGAAAATTACGTTTACCTGATTGATTAGCGGAGGCATCAAGTTGATGTATATGATCGTTAGCTTTAAATAGCAGCCAATCGTAGCGCAAACTTCCGCTTAGCTGCCAGTTATGTAACGGAACAATGATATTCCCAAATGCCGCCTGATTATCGACTTGTTCCAATTGATCGATTGTCAGACTATCGCCCGGCATTGGGGTGCCATGACTATTATTCCATTCCCAGCGGTTGTCGTGCTGTAACTTCCAACTGTATCCAATATTCCATTTAAAATATTTATTCTGATTCTGCAGGGTAAAACGAGTTCCTCCGGCCAATCGGTGTAATTTAATGTACACAAAGGGCAAAGGATTTTTCAGATCCCGAAAGATTCCATAAGCGGTCGCCCGAAATGTACCAATTCCAGTCACATCGTAATAAGTTCCACCTAATTGTCCCTGTTTGGACATTTTTCCAGCATTATTATTTGCAAAATATCCTCTGGCCTGACTTGGATTTTGCTCGGCTTGTTGCTTCGTTAAGGTCCCTGGATTTTGAGCTTCCGGCATCGATTCATAAGCTCCAAACAGATGTACCCCACTTTTATTTGTGAGAGGAACACTTCCTGTCAGTCCGGTCCGGCTTAACCGAACGTTACTGTGATCACGATATCCATCACTATGTAAATAAGATGAGTAAGCACTAAAACGGCTATTTCCTATTTCCTGAGTAGCCTGTACATCCGTCTTATCCAATCCATATGAACCCAACATTTTGCGGACACGAACCTGAGATGTCACATTCGATGGCGGTTTGGTCGACAGATATAATACCCCACCACTACTGTTACCCCAGAATGCCGATGCCGGTCCTCTGATCACCTTAATATTTCTGACAAAAGCCGGATCGATAATGTTTAATATTGACTGTCCATCGGCTGTGGTTAATGGAATCCCGTCCAATATCACTTGTATGCCACGAACACCGAAAGCGGCGCGCCAACCTAATCCTCGCATAGTAATACGTTCTCCTAAAGAATAATTTTCACGGTTACTCACCCAAAGCCCGGGAATTTTATACGTGATCCGATCGAGAGTAAGCGCTGGTGTATTATTAAGATCAGAATTTGATCTCGAAATATAACTCATCGACAGTGGTGTAGACTCGGGATTAATTCCGTAATGCGTGGCGTGGACCTCAATAGCTTTCATCTTTACATGAAGTGAATCCTGATTCTGCTTTTGCTGAGCCCGGGAAATCACCCAATTTGAGCACATGAATGTAAGACTCAATACTAATATTCGTAATGTTTTCACTATTTAAGCCGGTTTATCTTGTCAGATTCAAAACTAAAATTTTTACAAAGATAAACATCACCAAATGAAGATAAAGTTATACCTAAGTTGTGATGATATTTTTAACGCATTTTTACTCATTTAACTCAATACAAACATATTTTTCCATTATATCATTTGGATAAATCGATAATTCCGTGCATAATTTGATGAGTATTTTGGGCTGTTGAAAAATACGAAATCCATAAACTTAAATAAGAAAGATAATACTTTAAGATTATCAGTACCTTACCATGAAATATCGTCGATTAGGAAACACCGGATTGAAAGTCAGTGAAATTAGTCTCGGCAGTTGGCTGACCTATTCAGGATATGTGGAAGAAAAAAAAGCACAGGAAATTATTCACAGGGCTTTCGATTTAGGAGTAAATTTTTTTGATACCGCTAATGAATACATGCAGGGAGATGCAGAACGAACTGTTGGCAAGGCTTTGAGTGTTTATCCGAGAGGAAAATACGTTCTCTCCACCAAAGTATATTTCCCGATGGCCGACGGACCCAACGATCGTGGGTTATCCCGAAAGCATATTATGGATCAGTGTCATGCCAGTTTAAAACGACTTGGGGTCGATTATATCGATATTTATTATTGTCATCGTTACGATAATGAAACACCAATTGAAGAAACCTTGCGAGCCATCGACGATTTAATCCGACAGGGCAAAATTTTATACGCCGGTGTCAGTGAATGGAATCCTGCTCAAATCGTTGAAGCCATTAAGGTTGCCGATGATTTAAATCTCGATCGAATCATCGTAAATCAACCCCGTTACAATATGTTTCAGCGATATATTGAAGATGAGGTGCTTCCTGTTGCCTCGCGCTTTGGAATTGGACAAGTCGTGTTTTCTCCACTCGCTACGGGAGTTTTAACCGGAAAATATAAACGGGGACAAAATCCGCCCAAAGGCAGTCGGGCGAATGATCCCAATAGCAAACATTTTGTTGAGCGTTTTTTGAAGGAAGAGAATCTTATTAAAGTAGAGAAATTACAGCATTTGGCAGAGGAGTTAGGAATCAGTCTGGCGCAACTATCATTAGCCTGGGTTCTGCGTCTTCCGGATATCGCAAGTGCCATAACAGGTGCGAGTAAATCGAAGCATATTGAAGATAATGTGAAAGCATCGGAAATTAAACTTGACGAGTTAGTTATTGATCAAATAGAAAAAATTATTGGATAAGACCACAGACCACAGACCACAGACCACAGACCACAGAGAATAATAAATTAACTTTTTCTTTAAAATACCACCTTTAGAATATGATTGACCCCGTCTATTAGGTAGAGCCTATCTTACACCTCTGGTTGTAAAAACAAAAGCCCCGAAACCATGCCGGTCTCAGGGCTTTTGTGTTCTCCATGAATTGATTTTCCAGTTTATTCTGTTGAAAAATGGAAAATCGTGATCGAGTGAAAAATTTGATGCGGTTTAAGAACTGTTGATGGGAAATTAGGATGATTCGGAGAATCCGGATAATGCTGAGTTTCAACCGTAAAAGCGGAGCGATAGGTATACGGTTTACCA
>DATFMK010000898.1:0-5674 GCA_035267005.1 Balneolales bacterium | reverse complement strand
CGCAATGGAAGAAAAGGCACCATTGGATCATTTATCGCCTTGGTTGGCGACAAATTCGCATGGATGGGAACTTTTGTTGGTTTCGTCGCGACTGCCATCATGTTTTATTACGCTGTAGTGACCGGGTGGTGTATTTATTATTTTGTGATTTCAGCTACGCAACCACTTCCAGCAAATGTACATCAAGCCACTGTGATATGGCAAGGTTTTCAAGGTTCCGCATGGCCGGTTATTTGCCTTGCAGTCGCCACCATTTTTGGCGGAATAATTGTGGCAAAAGGAATATCATCCATTGAAAAAGTTAACAAAGTTTTAATTCCCGTATTAGCACTTATTTTGATTATCTCACTTATCAAAGCATTGACTTTATCCAATAGTACAAAGGGACTTCAGTATCTGTTTACACCCGATTGGTCGATGTTGAGCAAACCCCGAATCTGGCTTGAAGCACTGACTCAAAACGCATGGGATACCGGAGCCGGCTGGGGACTAATCCTGACGTACGCGGCTTATATGAAGAAGAAAGAGGCTGTTACCATAAGTGCTTTTCAAACGGGGATCGGTAATAATCTTGTATCGTTAACAGCAGCTATCATTATTTTTTCTACGGTTTTCGGAACTCTCAGCACTACGATGAGTGATCCTCAAATTCTGCAAATTATGAAAACATCCGGGCCCGCTTCAACCGGACTTACCTTTATGTGGTTGCCGCAATTATTTCTGAAAATGCCGGCGGGCCGTATTTTTGCCACACTCTTTTTCCTTGCTTTGACATTTGCTGCCTTTAGTTCGTTAATCTCGATGATCGAACTGGCTACAAAAATATTGGTTGATATGGGAGTTAAGCGAATTAAAGCGACTGTCACCATCTGTTCTGTAGGCTTCTTATTAGGGTTACCTTCCGCGCTCGACCTTAGCTTTTTTGAAAATCAGGATTTTGTATGGGGAATTGGTCTGATGATTTCAGGTGCATTAATCGCGTTTATTATCATAAAATATAATGTATTTACATTCAGAACAGATCTTATCAATACTAGTCCCAAAGACTGGACGCTTGGCAGATGGTGGGATATCATTATTAAGTATATCGTGCCTATCGAAGTTGTTGTATTATTGACCTGGTGGATCTATCAGAGTGCCGCTGTGTTTGCCCCGCATACCTGGTTCAATCCATTTGATACTTATTCTGTAGCCACTTGTTTTATGCAATGGGGAATAGCTGCCGTGATATTTATTCTGTTTAACAAGAAGCTGGCGGATTTGACCAATTTTGATTGGTCGGCTAAATCTTTCACAAAATAAAAACGAGGTTTAGTATACAAGGTGAAATAATCTCTTTATACTATTGTGAAAGGTATATCCATCAAAATTGGTTGTACAATTTAGCTGATTATTGATAATCAACTAACTATTCACAAGTATTATCCCCTAACATAATTTATAAAGTGTTGATGAATCTTATATTTGTTCTATGTTAAAACATGGTTTTCGATTCACTGCCTAAGATCAATCCCATTTATCCTAAACCCAATCAATGGATTATACCATTTGAAGCAAGGCATGGAATAGAGTCAGCTACTTATCAGCATGCCATTAATTATTACAAACGATTGAATCAGGCATTTAATCCGAATTATTCACGTAAGCTACAAGAATCAATACATATCATATTTAAAAAACAATATCTTGTAAGAGATAAAGTTTTCCTCAAATTTGAGGAGTCTAAAAAGAGCTGCGAAATGTTGCCGTGTTCTGCGTTGAAATTAGAAATGCTTAATCAATGTACCCTTGTACGTTTCATGCGCATTTCTAATTTCGCCTTGATCACGACAAAATTTCTTGGTGAATAATCCGGGTTAGGGAAAAAGAAAAGAGAATATCATGTCGTAAAATATTACGCATTATTTACATAAAACCAATCAATTACAATGTAGGAAGACTATGGAAAACCGTTCTATTGCCCAATATCTGTCCCGAAAGCTTGTGTGACTGCGGTTTCGAAGTCGCTCAAGCTTTGATCTTGAACAAAAGCCCTGGTTTTGCAAAGCCTTCTGTAGGATAATCTTAAATACAAACTCCGTTTTTGCCAAGAATGAATCCGACAACAATACCCAAACCGAGTCCTAATGCCAGATGATTGGTCGACATGCCGATAAGAGTACCAATGACAATGGACATCGTAAAAGGCTTGCACCCAAAATCAGAAAATATTTTTTTATATAACTTCTTTACCATAATAGGTTCTTTAATTGAGGTAACGGTCAATAAGATAATTTATTTATTATTACATAACAATACAGTAATATAATAATGTTTTATAATACAACACGATAAATATCGTGCTGATCTTATTTAATCTAATGTAGAAATGACATCATTTCTTGATAAGAACTGATTATTAAATAGAATAGGGAGGGGCTCCGCATCTAATATTGTCTTGTCGCCACGTGATTGTTGCGCATTGATATGTAAATGGGGCTCAGAAGAATTGCCGCTATTTCCAATTCTTCCAATAAAATCATTTTTATGAATACGGTCTCCGGTATTAACTACAATGCTATTCTTTTTTAAATGGGCAAGAAGCACAAAAGTATGATTGTTTTTCTGGATAATCACATAATTCCCTGACATATTTACGGTGTCTCTATTCGGAGGCTGATGATCTGGTAAATCATTTTGGACTTCAACTATATTTCCATTACACGGAGCCAATACAGAATCTCCAAAAATGGCATATTGTGTTAATTGCTTAGGATGTAGGCCCATAGAACGATTTCCCCAATTGTTCAACTCTAAAATATCTAAAGCCCATGTCTGACCGCGCCATTGATGGCCACTACTATTCCGGACTTTCATATGTCCATTTAAAATTATGTGACTGCCACCTTGAGCTATGTAGTAATTCCCGTTATTTAAAGGAAATTGCAAGTTAACCGGATTGGCTGGTATGCTCTTACCCTTGTTTATTTGAAAAAGAACAGGGATTGCAAGAAATATCATCAAAAGTGAAATGATAATCGGAATCCAATTTTTACCATTGGGTATTTCTATCAGTGGTAACCGGAAAATCCGATGAATAGAATAAATCAAAGCAACGACAAATAAAATGAAATAGATGTAACGTAGATAATAACTTACAAAGGCCCAGTTAGCAATGTGATACAGAACAGTGAAAACACTAATGTTGGCAACAGATTTCAGAAACCATGTCATAAAATTTTTTTCAGGACTAAAAGCCTGCCAGCTAATTAAAATCAATGGAACGATGACCGTTGATATAAGTCCGAATAAAATCATCATTTTCTCCTGAATCTTTACATATTACTATTTTTGATGTCTGAGACGAATTAAACCTGCTTCAATCCGAACGAATGTTATACTTTTACGGTCAAATTTTTTTAGATCTATCTTTTTTTGTTTGGCCAATTTTATAACTGTAGGCATAGGATCCGGATCACATTTCGACCATATTGGGCGTAATTCTCTGAGAAAAATATTTGTCGTTACCGGACCAACACCGTAAAAAGAGTCTATTCGCTTTTCAAGGTCATTATTATCTTTAGCCTCTTGATGCAACTGATTCAGGCTTCCCTGATATTCGTCGATAAGTTGCTGACTATTTTTCAAAAGTTGTGTTGACGTTTTTCCATCATATCTGACATAACCACCTTCCCGCATAATTGGATTTACAAGGTAATCCCACCCAGCTTTTAGAATCTTTTGAGGCGTTAAAAGTTCGTGATTTTCCAGAGTCAGATAGGTACTTTTGGCTATTTCTTCAGAAATTCTATTTCCATACAACACACTTGCCAGAAACCATTTGAACAATTCTTTATCAGATTTATTGGATAAATCGATATGTAACTCTTCTGAGTAGAGCTCAGACCTCTTAAGTTCTTCCAAAAAGGAGCTCATTGATTTATTTACTGAGTATCAGATATCTCTTCTTGATAGGGTTCTTCAAACCAGGATTTGTATTGAACACCAATGGCCGTGGCATGGCCCAAAACTTCAGCAATTATCTTAATGTCAGGGTTTTCGAGATCTACTCGAGGTTCTTTTCCATATTTTTCTTTCAAGACCTTCCAAATCTCGCCTCCTATGTCAGCTTCAAGAGCCTGGATATTTTCATCTAAAAAATAAGAACCTCTTCTTTTTATACGAATACAATAAGAGTCGTATTCTTTAATCAATTGACTACCAGCGGATACCATAGCTTCCTTAATATTATTTATATCTGTTTGGACTTCTTCAACTACGGCAGTAGCATGACCTACATCATCCAGACATCGCCGAATAATTTTTTCAGCAATATGTAGCACGTTCCCATGTGTTTCTATAACATAAACAGATCGAAATCCTGTTTTATGTATGCGTGCATAGGGTAAAATTCTTCTTAGTGCCCGGCGTGCTTTTTTATTTGAATACAAACCACGGGCAGTAACAATCAATCTGGCTTGATTGAAAGGAATATCTCTGAATAAATCTTTGTGAATAGACGGGCACATATGAGCCTCCCTGATGACATATTACAAATTACTCTTAGTAATTTAATATTATTAAACATAATCATAATTCAAAATGGAATGACATAGATAATACTATATATCTAAGAATATCAATAAATAACAGGAATGGCCACAGTAATCGAAATATTCTGGGCGTCAATGCATTACCGAATTTGCATGCGATATTAAAAAGAAATGAAATTATTTGAATTTAATAATCGGCAAAATGAATATTAAACATTTAAAACACGGTCTTAAAAACCTAATTGGATTCCTTAAGATAACGTGAGGTTCGTTTAAGCTTATAATCTATCTACTTAATAAAAGAAGCTGTTAAATTAGATTATTCTATGACCACCGACAACCGCCCACAGACGACAGAGAAATGCTCTGATAGTAATTAAACATTATTTATTCTGAAAAGCCGTATAATCAACATGAGGTCGGTATCGGAATCATACTTTATGCATCAAAACAGCACTGTGTCGTCGATGGTCAGTCGTCCGTCGTCAAAATAGGTTATATTTTCACAGGTCGTATTCTCAATGTAATTATTACAACTCTGCGATTCTTATCCAATCCTCACATTAAGATAAATTGAATCGACAATTTCTGTAATCCGTCTTCAATCCTTTCCCACTACAATTATTATTAATCATTACTCAACTAATCATTTCATATAAAAATTTAATTTCTTTAGCCCAATTTTCCCGATCCGGTGTTTCAAGAATCATAGGAATTTCATCGAAATGGGGATCATTTACAATAAATTCGAAAGCTTTCAATCCCATTAATCCTTCACCAATTTTTTCATGGCGATCAACGCGACTACCCAATGCTTTTTTTGAATCGTTGAGATGCATCCCTCTCAGGAATGAATAGCCGACTGTTTCTTCAAACTCCCGGAATGATTTACGGTACCCGCTCTCTGTCGTCAGATCGTATCCCGCAGCGAAAGCATGACAGGTATCAATACAAACACCCATGCGTTTTTTATCCGAAACCTGACGTATAATTTCGGCAAGCTGCTCAAAAGAATGACCGACACTGGATCCTTGTCCGGCTGTATTTTCAATCACAATTATGACATCCTTTGTTTGATCTATTATCTGATTGATGGAATCGGCGATCAGGGAAAGGCATTCTGATATGGATATTTTTTTCAG
>DATFMK010000897.1:0-6808 GCA_035267005.1 Balneolales bacterium | reverse complement strand
AACTAAAAACTAACAATATGACTATGAAAACACATAAAATATTTATCCTCCTGGCTGGTATACTTTTTTTCAGTGTAACAGCAATGGCGCAACCGGCACAAGGTCCACGTTCGCAACGACCCGGACCAGGTTTCGCAAGAGGTGAGCATATGATGCGAATGCTCAACCTGACTAAAGAGCAACGAAGCAAGATTATGGATATGCGTCTTGCGATGCAGAAAGAGATGCTGCCGTTACGTAACAAGTTGATAACATTCCGAGGCGATTTGAAACTGGAAATGACCGCAGAACAATTCAACCAAGGCAAAGTAAATAAAACGGTTGATCAGATTGCGGACGTACGAAAGCAAATGAGTCTTAAAAGGATTCAGCATATGCGAAATGTCCGAAATATTCTAAATCCCGATCAACAGAAAAAGTTTGATCTCATGGTAATGAATCCCATGAAAGGTCGTTTCATGCATAATCGGTCAATGAGAAACTGGGGAAAACGGGGCATGCAGAGACCTAACCGCCCAATGCGTCAGGGTATGGGACCTGGTCCCGGTAAATAATTAAAAGAGAGTAAAAAGCCGCATTATTTGATAATGCGGCTTTTTTTGTGAGATGGAATGAAGCTCGTATAATTCCAAATCCAATATTTTATAAATTTTTACCCATAATCAGTGTAATAATTTACTTCACCACAATCACTTGTCGATTTACCACAAAACCCACCTCAAATCCCCGTTATCCTTGTAAGTCTCAAGACTTTGATTCATTTTTAACTAACTACTTAGATGGCAGAAATGATCTATAACTAAAACGTGTTTAAATTATTAATAAGGAACCCCTCTATGAATGATATCGAAGTTGCCGTAATCAATAAAAGTTCTGTTGTTACCGATGAAGTGGTACAAGGCGTTGTACCAGCTTTACAAACACAGGTTAATCGTGATTTCGCACCCATTTGGGGTACCGGTGCTAATTTGAAATTTGTTGCTCAGAATTCGAAGCCATCTAAAGGCGCATGGTGGTTAGTTATACTGGATAATTCCGATCAGGCCGGAGCGTTAGGGTATCATGATATGACCACCGAAGGTCTGCCGATGAGTAAAGTTTTTGCAAAAACAATTCAGAAATACAAAGAGCATTGGTCCGTTGCTGCTAGTCATGAATTATTGGAGATGCTGGCGGATCCCAATATTAATCTAACGGTGTTTGAAGAGTTTAAAAACGGTGGAAGATTGTATGCTCACGAAGTCTGTGATGCCTGTCAGTCTGAAAATTTCGATTATAAAATCGATAATGTGTTGCTCTCTGATTTTGTATATCCGGCCTGGTTTGAATCTTTTCGTAAATCGGATTCTGCCCAATTTGATTACCAAAATAAGATTACAAAACCATTTCAATTGTTAAAAGGTGGTTATATAGGGGTATATGATGTGAACTCCGGTTCCGGTTGGAAACAGATTACCGCCGATGAACATGATTTCCGCGCAAGACCGCCCGTTGGCAGCAGAAGAGAAAGACGTACTATTCCTATTAGTGAACGGATTCCAAGTACAGCTTTTTCCTGAGGAGATGGAAATTCAAAAAGTGTTATAAAAAAGCCCGTAAAAAGCATTATAAAGCTATTTACGGGCTTTAATCAGTACCGCCGGCCGGACTCGAACCGGCACGGAGTTTTGAGCTCCATTGGTTTTAAGTCCTGTGATTTTCGAGTTATAGGAGAAATATGGGCCTATTATAAATTATATTGTGACCTTAATTGGTACCTTTGATTTTTCCTGATAAAAAAATGAATCCAAATCTAATCCAAAATTTACCTCTCAAACCTAAAAAAATTAAATTCGAAGTCATTTTGTGTAAAAGTAAACCAATTTTATCAAAAGTAACCTAACCTAAATAAGCAAAATAATATCAAATATATAGGTTGTTAGGTTAGAAGGTTAGATTTATAATACTGCTCAAAAAAAACACACATCAACCTGACCTCGATTTAAATTATTTAAGTTTACTGGTCAAAAAATTAATTCCTTATCAATTCTGTTTGAATGGCGATTATTGATTTTGGAGGCCATTTTAGTACTGCTAAACTTGTAATTGTTATCCTCAGGTTTGGGTAGATGATTTTATAAGATTTTGATTGCTCCCATTGATTACTAATTATAGATACATGTGGCTGGATGTTTTATTCCTATGGTATAAAACGTCATCAATCGTCGTCAAATCTGGTAAATCATCGTCGGACGACTTCAAAGCTCATCATCAATGCTGATTTATTGTAAAATAACCTAAACAATTGGCATAAAATGTGTGAAATTTTCGAAAATTGTTAGGAATCTTATAAGATTTAGGAAATACCTGTTTGGGATGAGAGCTTTCATTTATGGTTGTGAACAAAAGTAAAATTTGAGATATCATATTTTACTTTAAAGCCCGAAAGTAAAATATAAATACGCTATACATTAAATTATCCAAGATGATAAGACTTATAAATAAAAAGATGCTTTGAAGACAAGGTATATTTTGCTAAAAAGAAAGCATTGATTTAGATCAAAATGTTCACTAATATTAAATGTTCACGTAACGTGAACATGATATATAAATGAACAAATATCATGCTTGAAAAAGTCATAGCAAATACCGCCCTCGAAAATTTGAATAAAAGAACAGGTATTAAAGGTACCTTCAAAGATACTCAGACTATAGCTAAAAATAAGGATATGGGTGTTGATGGTATATTGGAATTAACGTTCGACAATCAAACTCAGAAGCTCTATGTCGAGATTAAAAAAGATATACGTCAATACCATATTGAATTATTCCGGAGAATACATCTTGAATATCCACAGTTTATTTTGATAGCCGAACGAATCTATCCAAATCTTAAAAAGCAATTATGTCAGGAACACATCCCTTGGATTGACGGGGCAGGTAATATTTATTTCCAAAAGGGACCACATTTTATATGGATTGATAAATTTGAGGATCTGCCTGAGAAAAAAACAGTTAATCGTGCCTTTACAAAAACAGGATTAAAGGTAGTATTCCTTTTTGTTCATGATGAAACATGGCTGAATAAAACGCATCGTGAAATTGCCAAAGCCGCTTGTATTGGTTTAGGGAATATTCCCAAAATTTTTAATGGCCTGAAAGATCAACATTTTATCGTTGAGGTGGATAAAAACAAATACAAAATGGTCCGTAAAAGAGAGTTACTGGATCAGTGGATCATAGAATATGAAAAAGAGTTGAAACCAAAGATCCATGTTGGAAATTTTGCTTTTTTAAACAGGGAAGATGAGAGAAATTGGAAAAAGCTTAATTTTGATAATCAGGATTATTGGGGAGGAGAACCGGCGGCAGATCTGTTAACCAATATGCTAAAGCCACAAATGTATACGATTTATACCAATAAGGACAGAGCTCGTATAATGAAAAAGTTCCGGTTCAAACCGGATCCGGATGGGAATATTGAGATCAATAAACCTTTTTGGAATATCGGATTGGAAAGAAAAAATATAGCACCACCTTTGGTAGTGTATGCTGATTTAATGAACACTCAGGATGAACGGAATATGAATGTAGCAAAGATGGTTTATGAACAATTCCTTCAAGATCAATTTTGAGCAGTTACGTCAGGATAACCTAAAAGAGTTGTTCCGGATTCTGGAAGAAGTTTTAAAAGCGATTAATATCGATTATTATGTTATTGGAGCCTTGGCCAAGGATTCCTGGTTCGCCAAAGAAGATATTCGGAGCAGGACTACAAAAGATTTCGATATTGCTGTTATGATTTCGGATCGTGACCAATATTTTGAGTTAAGAGATAAGTTAATTCATGATCACGACTTTGTTGAGGTAAAGACGAATGATTATGCACTAAATACACCATTTGGTTATCCAATAGATATTTTGCCTTTTGGGGATATTGAAATAGATGATGAGGTCCATTTAAAAGGGGAAGGTTTAACAGCCATACGGGTTAATGGTTTTAATGAAGTATATAGAAAAGGGATAATTCCAGTACAAACGGATGAGGAATTTGAATTCCAGGTTGCTACATTACCCTCACTGGTATTATTAAAGCTCATTGCCTATGATGACCGGCCTGAACAGCGGTTCCGTGATATTACCGATATTACAAATATTATCACACATTTTTTTGATATTGAATCGAATATGATTTACGATAAGCACAATGACCTTTTTGAATATGCAGATCTGGATCTGATTGATTATTCAGCTATCGTAATCGGGAGGGAAATAAGTTCTATAATTAAGGGTAATGACAAGCTGAAAGAAAGATTGCTGAATATCTTAAAATTGGATAAACATCATTCGAAACTAATACCGGATTTAATGGCCGGGGTTAAAGAGTTGGGTTTAACTGTTGAAAAGGCCACTACTTTATTAAATGAAATTTCGGATGGTATAAAAGAATAGCAATATTATCCCATAAATAAATTTGAAGTAATTAACGGAAGAGTCGTTAAATAAATTTAAAAGTTGATCACAAAAAATATTTGTTTCTATACCAATTAACCCGAAAATCTATTATAATGATCTTCAAATGGTTAGGGTTAATTTATGAGTATCATCTATGAGGAAATCTGAACTATCAGAACAAGATATCCGGACAAAATATATCACTCCGGCAATATTAAATGCCGGTTGGGATCAAGAGCGACAATTAAGAGAGGAAGTTTATTTTACAGCTGGTAGGGTTTTGGTCCGGGGTAAAATAGTAAAAAGAGGGGACCCTAAGCGTGCTGATTATATCCTCAATTATAAAGCCAATCTTCCATTAGCTGTTGTAGAAGCGAAATCAAATGAAAAACCGCTTGGAACCGGAATCCCACAGGCTATTGATTATGCGGAGACTTTGGATATCCCGTTTGCCTATAGTTCAAATGGTGACGGATTTATTGAATACGATCGTACCAAAAGTGAAGGTGAAATTGAAAAGCGGATTTCAATGGAAGATTTTCCATCTCCTGAAGAATTGTGGAAGCGCTATAAGGTATGGAAAGGTATTGAAGAAAAGCATGAAGATTTGGTTACGCAACCTTATCATTACGAAAAAGGTGGACTGACTCCCCGTTACTATCAACGCATTGCCATAAATAGAACTATGGAAGCCATAGCTAAAGGTCAAAAGCGAATTATGCTGGTTATGGCGACCGGTGCCGGCAAGACCCCTACGGCTTTTCAGATTATCTGGAGATATTGGAAATCGGGGACGAATAAAAGGATTTTGTATTTAGCTGATCGCAATATTCTCGTAGATGATCCCAAAAATAAATACTTTTCACCGTTTGGAGATAAAGTCGCAAAACTCTCTCGTAAAAATGTTAGCAAGGCCCATCAAATCTATTTCGCGTTATACCAGGCCGTCAGTGGTCATGAAGATTACAAAAATATATTCAAGGATTATTCGAGAGATTTCTTTGATCTGATCATAATTGATGAGTGTCATCGTGGCAGTGCTTCGGCAGATTCGGAATGGCGTGAAGTTCTGGAGTATTTTTCATCGGCAACACAGATTGGAATGACAGCCACACCCAAAGAAACTAAAGACGTTTCGAATATTG
This sequence comes from Balneolales bacterium, assembly GCA_035267005.1. Classification (GTDB taxonomy): domain Bacteria; phylum Bacteroidota; class Rhodothermia; order Balneolales; family DATFMH01; genus DATFMH01. The sequence continues at coordinate 1,229 of DATFMK010000897.1, read as the reverse complement.
ATTATTTCGGGGAACCCATCTATACGTATTCTCTTAAACAAGGTATTGAAGACGGATTCCTGGCACCTTATAAAGTGATTCGCTATACCCTGGATCGTGATGTGGAAGGTTGGCGTCCTGAAATGGGTAAAAAAGATGTATTTGGGAATGAAGTGCCGGACCGGATCTATAATCAAAAGGATTTTGATCGTAATTTGGTGCTTGGTACACGGACCGGGTTAGTCGCTCGAAAAGTGACGGAATTTTTACAGGAACATGATCCTTATGCCAAGACGATCATATTTTGTCAGGATGTAGAACATGCTGATCGAATGAGAAGAGCAATAGTAAATATGAATCCGGATCTGGTTCATAGAAATAGTAAGTATGTGGTTCGAATTACCGGTAACGATGTTATTGGTAAGATGGAACTGGACAATTTCATGAATCCGGAAGAGACGTATCCTGTTGTAGCTACAACATCTAAGTTATTGACAACCGGTGTGGATATTCCAACCTGTAAGTTGATTGTCCTGGATGCTGAAATTAATTCGATGACAGAGTTCAAACAGATCATTGGACGGGGTTCCAGAATTGATGAGGAGAATGATAAGATGTATTTCTCGATCATTGATTTCCGGAATGTGACTCGTCATTTTGCTGATCCTGATTTCGATGGCGTACCTATACAGGATACGGACTTCGATCCTGATCAACCACCGGTTATAACCGAACCGGATGAAGTTTATGAACCGGATGAAGATGATGGTGTCATATTGGAACCCGGACTTCCACCTGCTGGAGATATTACGGATGATACGCCAAGAAAATATTATGTGAATGATGTGTTAATAAAGGTTATAAACAAACGGGTTCTGTATTACGGGGATGATGGAAAGTTGATGACCGAGTCACTCAGGGATTATTCAAAGAATAAGATTCTTGAAGAATATAGTTCTCTGGATGATTTCCTTCGTCATTGGGAAGAAAGTGAAAAGAAACAGGCTATTGTGGATGAGCTTCAAAAAAAAGGAATATTCTTTGATGAACTGAAAAAAGAGGTCGGAAAGGATATGGATCCATTTGATTTGATTTGTCATATCGCTTTCGATCAGCCTCCCCTTACCCGACGGGAACGAGCCAATAATGTTAAGAAAAGAAATTATTTCGGAAAATATTCCGATACGGCAAAGTTAATAATTGATGGATTATTGGAAAAATATGCAGATGAGGGATTAAAGAATCTGGAA
>DATFMK010000896.1:0-2583 GCA_035267005.1 Balneolales bacterium | reverse complement strand
ATAGTTCCAACATTTGGTTTAAAAATTAGGGACAATTCCGTTTAAAAATCGATAAAGTTAGTGATATCATGAGGAACATTTGTTGATGGGCTCCACCTAAATGGTGGGGTCCATCTACCTAACCTCTTGTCAAACCAGATCTGAAAAGCACTATTGATACCGGACTATCCTTTTGAATTGACACAAATAAATAATTCTTAATCGATTCAGGAAGATTTTCTCATTGGGGATTGATCGTTCAAATATTAAAAAACTGTCCTCAATAAACCGATTATGCATTATTTTTTAATCTCAAAAACGTTTTGGACAGCTGTGAAGTAATGCATATCATATTGTAAATTAAGGTGAGGTTTGGATAAGAATCGCAGAGTTGTAATATTTACATTGAGAATACGATCTGTGAAAATATAACCTATCTTGACGACGGACCATCGACGACACAGAGCTGTTTTGATGCATAAAGCATGATTCCGATACCGAACTCATGTTGATTATACGGTTTTTCAGAATAAATAATGTTTAATTACTATCAGAGCATTTCTCTGTCGTCTGTGGTCATAGAATAATCTAATGTAACAGCTACTTTTATTAAGTAGATAGATTATAAGCTTAAACGAACCTCACGTTAATTATTTATAAGTTAAATGATTAGATAAAATCACAAAATTCAATTCGATTTCTTCGAAAGGATCTTTTTAACATGCTGTTCAAGTTTTTGTAATCTCATTGTCCCGGGATGCATGGCACCGTTTATGATCAGAGTAGGTGTCAAATCAACATTGAGAGAATCGCCTAAAAGAATATCATGATTAATCACTTTCAATGTTTTTTGCTTTTTAACACAGGCATGAAACTTCTGGATATTTTTAACTCCGGCAACTTTAGCCAGGCTATCCCAGGGTTGAGAGGAAAATTTGTCCTGATTCTCAAATAATAGATCGTGATATGTATTATACTTACCCTGACGAGCAGCGCACTCCGCAGATAACGCTGCTGGTAATGCTTGTTTATGTTGATGCAATGGAAAATTATAGCGGGTAATCGCTACTTTATGAGGATATTTGTGCCGGATCATTTTTAACACCGGTTCCATTTCGAAGCAATAAGGACACTGAAAATCAGAAAATTCTATTATTTGAACCGGTGCTGAAGCCGGACCAATCCGATGACCGCCTTTTAAAAGGTTTCTCCAATTGGAGATTGTGTCCGGTTTGGTATTTTGCGTTAATGAGGGGAGATTAGTTGTTTGAGATTGATGAGTCAGCACTAAACTACCCGTAAATAGAATGATGACCGCAATAATACTCACACGGAATTTTGGCGATGAATTTTTAATATCCATTGGGTTATATCTATTAATAATTTCAAAAAATCCTCTTCGGAATTATGTCATAAAATAAAAAGAAATATAACACAAAAAGATAGTGATAATTACAATTTCCAATGAGTAATTAGTAACGTAGAAACATGATTCTCAATGGTACAATCCAATTTCGTTGTATTTGACCACACTACGCCTGTGATCATTGTGTAAAACGCTGTGCATCGGTGATTCATCTTTTAAATCTGTGTTCTATTTCAAACCCCGACTCTCGTTAGTCATGTAACTTTTTAAGCCACTAAAATCTACAATGATTTTTTGTACAACTACCACTAGGAAGAACATTTAAAATTATAAGGTGTGCTACCGGACATTATACCATATCATTCGCATTGAGGATGTATTTTATTTGGGAATATGATCACGTTTAAATTTAGGTCTGGCATAATCTTCTATTCTTGATAATATGATTCTGATGAGACTCAAAAAGAATAAAAAAGGTTAATGTTTGTCTTATTATGAACAAATATTAACCTTTTTGTTTTAAAAATTTGATTATATAAAGGCAAAAATATATCATAGCAGATGTCGGTAAGACGGATTAAAGTCATATTCAACATCAAAACAACATTATTATTTGTAAATGCGGGATTGATGGCGGAGATGCTTCAGGCAATTTCTAATATTATTAAGGAAGAATAAAAGAGATATCTATGAAAATAGCACGAAATATATATTTCAAAGCATTTAAAATACCTATTTTGATAGGGGGATTATTTATATTTATTGCTGCCGGACAAAAGATACCATCGTTAAAAAAGGTATTTAAAAAAGATTTCTATGTCGGTGTAGCCATGAATTGGAGGCAAATTGAGGGAAAATCGCCATCGGATATACAATTAATAAAAGAGCAGTTTAATTCAACCAGTCCGGCTAATGTCTTGAAATGGAGTGAAGTCCAGCCTAAGCCACATTCTTTCCAATGGGGACCCGCCGATGCTTATGTCAACTTCGGGCTTAAACATCATATGTTTATTATTGGTCACAATTTAGTATGGCACAAACAGGTCCCCAAATGGGTATTTCTGGATAAAAAGGGAAAACCGGTCAGTAGGGCTGTGTTATTGAAAAGGATGAAATATCATATAGATAAGGTTGTAGGACGTTATTCAGGAAAAATTAACGGTTGGGATGTGGTAAATGAAGCTCTTACCGAAAAAGGAGAATTAAGAAATACAAAATGGAAAAAAATCATTGGTCCC
>DATFMK010000895.1:0-4083 GCA_035267005.1 Balneolales bacterium | reverse complement strand
ATCTTCTTTTTTGATAAAGGGCCGGAAATATAACCCGCCCTTATAGTTGACAACGGCCCGATCCAGGTAGGATTTTTCTTCTTCGGGTTTCTCACGTTCGTAACTTCGGCGAATACTGGTCTCAAATTGTTCTTGGTCCTCAGTCTCCCGGACCAGTTCTTTAATGTGACGGGAAGATGGCCGGTTCTTGTTATTGGTCCCTTTACGAAAATCCTTTGGAATCCACCCGGTCCGGCTGGCCTGGTGGTAGAGATCCTGTAGGTAGTGACGAGCCAAGCTACCGCCCGGATCTTTATGCGGGGTAGCCTGACCAAACTGTGTATCAAAATTGCCTTTAGGATGATGATCGTTGCGGCTGAATCACTGGAAAGCCAACCGTCGGGCTTCTTTTTCCTCGTAGAAGGTCTTTAGCAGACTAAACAGGATGCCGGTATCATAGACGGGAGGCAGGTAAAATATCGCCTCTTTCAGATCCCGTTTGTGGATTTCGATCACTTCTGAGGTAGTCGATTGCATAACTTCCATAATATTATTCTCCAAGGGTTAGGCAATGACTACTTAAGTATCGTTCTTCTATCGGTAAGAACCGGACGTTTAGCGCGGCGAATCCGTAATGCTTTTACGGCGTTCTTTAAATCATTTGGTCCCCAAAGACGTCTGCCACCGATTAATTGAGGGGTGGGTATGGCTTCGGCACGTAACAGGTTATCCAGGTCATAATAATAGACCTTTTGATTAAGCTGCTGACTCAGAAGTTCAGCCGCTTCTCCGGATGTGAGGTAATGTTCTATTTTCATGGTTTCCCTACAGTTAATTAAAATTACAATGATCGTAATTAATGTAGGAGTAGGGGGGTGAGGCAGTTTGGATGACTTAAAAATAAAGTCATCCAAATTACTTACTTAAAAAAAAAGGATCTCCATTTTAAGGAGATCCTTTTTTAAAATCAGGTTAAATCTAATCAGTAACTAACTCAAAAGGATTAGATATAGTTTTTTTCCCAAATACTTTTAGCAATTCTGCTTGATTAGAAGAATCTATATTCTCGTCTTTAATTTTATTTTGGATTTTTGGCTGTTGCAGACTTGGAATCCGAACCAAGAAAAAAGGCCATAGTTCATCATTCTTATATATTTTATCAATATTTGGGAAATCTACTAAGGGCTTTAAATTGCTTTGATTTTTAAATTCATTAGTATAATAAAAGATCCATTTTCCTTCATCCAATTCTAATTTACCGATGTTTAGATCATCGTATTTTATCAGAAATGAAAGAGATTCATTTTCTGGAGTTTTAGAATCTTTCAGACCTTCTGGCATTAATGATTTTATTTTATTTATAAGCTTAGTCATACTTGGTTTATGATTGTTTTAAGCTTTTCTTTACGATAATTTAAACATTCTAGTATTAAATTACCTCTTCTCTTACTAATTAGATAACGAAACTCATCTTCAATTAATTTCATTTCTGAAACAGAACAAGCTTTATTAATAACTTTTATAATACAATTCTTATACCCCGGAAACCTTCTAATTGTTTCGTGTATAAGGTCAAAATGGTTTAAATTAGTTTTGTTTTCTATACCTATTTTGGGTTTTGATTTTTCACAATAAGTTTTAATGTGTGAGTTTTTAGTTTGTTTATTTACAGTTACTTGCTTTAGTTTTTTATCTGAATAATTCCAAAATAATCCTCTCGCGGTATCATAAATTGGAGAAAAGTAAGGGGCTTGATTATCCTTTATATTCATAATGACACCCCAGTTATAAAAATGCCGATCATTATTTCCCGTAATGGCATCAAAAGTTAGCATTTCTAAAAAATCACAAAAAAAACTTTCAAAATAATTGGGGAATGAATGTTTTATTGCTTTTAGAGCAAAAGATAACGTAAATAGATCACGAGATAAGTCGTTATTTTCAACTTCCTCTACAAAACTCAAATCATCGTCACTAAGATATGATGCATAAATCTGAGCACCATGTATTAGCTGTTCATCAGGTTTTAAAAAAAATTTACTTAGAAATCTTAATTGACCTGACGCAATAGCTAATTTCGAATCAGCTATATTAAGTCCGTATAAATGACCAAGTTCAGTAAATAATTGTTCTGTTATAGATTCGTTTGGATACCATTTATGACCAACCTTTGCTATATAGGCTGGCCATTTTTTTGAATTACTTTTTCTTGCTTTACCATATTTATATATACGAATAAATAATTTGGGAGCATCTCCTGCAATAGACTCATCCTTAATAACTCTGACATAATTTTCTCTTAAATGAGGGATTAACCCATCTAGATTTCTTCTATTGTCAGTATAATGCAAAATATTTTCTCTATTTATATCTCGCATAAACTAATCTTAATAAGAATAATATCATTCAAATAGCTCCCAATAATATTTCGGAAATTTTAGTCCAAGATAATGCCTAATAATAATAGTAATTCATACAATAAAATTTATTTCTTAAAACCAAATGTTTTAAGAATCGATGTTGAAAAAGTATCGATTAACCGGCCTTGTATAAGCGATTTGATCACCGAACTATTCAACGCGCTTTGATCGTTATCGGTTTTATTCTTTTTAAGCTCTTCATTTAGGAGATGAGACAAATCTTTAGAGAAGATTTTTTCCGGATCTTTATGGAAATGATAATAAGTCAATTCATCGGCTAACTCATGAATGTTTAGCTTATCTTTGCAATATTCAATATTGATTCCGTCTGTCGAGGTATAAATCTTAAATCGTATATCCTCTTTCTTGATCAGGTAAGCCGCTATAATACCTAACGTCACATATTCATAATAAGCCAGGACGAGCTGGGCCAGGTAATGTGGAGGGCATTCCAAGACAGGCAGATCACGAAATAAATATCTCCCATACACATTCATTTTACAGGTGCCGTTATCCAGGGGAATTTCACGCTCATACCGTTCTGCCGGGTATTTAAACTGATTTTTCAAATCTGACTCATGGTTGAAAACGAAGGAATAATCCGGGTAATGGGTAGATGGGGAGCCGCTGAATAAGTTGGTATTCGTTAGGGCTGAAATCAGGTTAATGGCCGCCTGCATAAATCGTTCATCGGCCCGTAATTGATCTATGCTGCCCTGTAATTCACTGATTTCATTAGCGAACAGGAAGGTGGGTATTTTTGTGAAATAAGCCTCTTTGAGGTCACCGAATAGAAACGTCCAGTAAAACCGGGTGACGATTTCATAAAAGTGTTCATTTAATGCCGGGACCAATTCTGACCATTCTTTTCGGTCCAGGGTACGCCCATGGAGTAGTTTGTCAGTCAACGAGGGGTCGTACGTGTCAGGCAAAACGGTTTGGATATCGTGGATGACATTCACTTTTTCAAAAAATATTTTTCTCTTTCGGGTGGATATATGATGGGGTTCTAAATTCTTACGAAAATACTCATTGACGATCGATTCATTTTCGTTGATCGCCTCACAAACCAGGGATTTAATGTTCGGTTCATTTTTCCTGAATGAGTAGGAAATAGGTACGATGTGGCCATTATTATCTTTATGGCGCACAGTAACTTCAGCATCATGTTCCTTAAGATAGCTAAGAAACTCTGATAAGCGTTTATAGTGTATATTAACTTTCTTGATCATAGGTAGGTTAGGTTCTAATAATAGTAACTTGATGAAAAAAATAATTCGCAATATAAATCGAAATATTAAGAAAAAGTATGTTGACGAAGTAATTCTTTATGCCTTATATTAAAGGTCTCGATGAAGTCGTTGTTCTTTCATTCGTTGAAATGGAGTTGATTTTGGTTATTCGAACACCAAAGGAACACTAAAAAAAGGGTGTTCGAACACCAAATCGGACACTAAGTAGTACGATATGGTGCTTTTTTAACTGAGATTTTTGAAGCTCTAAGTTATTGTAAGACAATGACTAATAAAAATTTGCCGGTGTGGCGGAATTGGTAGACGCGCACGACTCAAAATCGTGTTTCTTCGGGAGTGGGGGTTCGAGTCCCCCCACCGGTACTTAAACCCTTGTAATTGTAAGACTTGCAAAGGTTTTATTTTAAAAGTATCATTTTTTTGGACTCTGT
>DATFMK010000894.1:0-4393 GCA_035267005.1 Balneolales bacterium | reverse complement strand
GTGGGGAGTGCTTTTACTCTTTACTCTAAGATAAACAGCAGTGTAAAATTCGCTGATGATTTTGAGGTGAGAAAAGACTTCTTTAATTATCGCCTTATATTCAAGACGAAAAAATTAGCTGTAGATGCTCTGGCAGGAGCTTATCAGAGACTAAGAAGGGACGGAGAATTTAATTATACGTTCGACTCATACATGAGAGGGGAATATCTTAAATATGATGCGGGGAAGGCAGAAATATCACGATATTAACAGCTAACTACTCTTGACAAACGAACGGCCAAATTTGATACGTTAAAATGAGAAATTCACATATTATTAATCACTTAATCACACGACAATGAAAGACTACAGATTTTATTTGGAGTACCCCAACAAAAAAGAGAAAAATAAAGCTACACGTAAAAACCTGGGTGATCACTCCGGGACCTGTTTAGCTGTTTTTGGGGATCCGTTTTCAAAAGATGATAACATTTTTTACGAATGCGTTGCGGCGTTATTTGATAAACACGATTCAGAGGTAATGACAACATCATGCTCATGGGGATATTTACGTCATTCCTGCAAAAGAGTATCAGCAGATACCGCAAGACAGATTCACCCTAAATTATTCAAATACCTGGAACAATGAAAAGTATCAATCCATACGACAAATACACCCGGCGCAATCTTAACCATGGCCGGGTCCTTACTGCAATTGTTTTGCTGGTGGGGATGTTTTTAGTTATTTATTGTTTAATTCAATCTTTAGGAGGATTTTAGATGACAAAATTAGAACAAGAAAAAGCATTCCAATTCTCAAAACTATGCTATGTTTTGGGTAAACAAGGGATAGAGATTAAATTCTCAGATAAGCCATTTACAATTGAAGGGGATAAGTCTTTTCTGGATCTCCTACGCTCCCCGAACATTAAACTTCCGTTCACGAATAGTTATAAAATAGACGGACCTCTCCCCTCTGGGGTTTATTCTGTTTACTTTACTCAGTGGGCTGATGAGGTAATTATGCAGCGAAAAGCTGTGAGAAAATATAAAAAATCACTAAATTCACAACAAAAATGGAGGTAACTATGTCACCTGAAGCAATTATTTTAATTATGGCCGGCGTGTTCGTTATTGGCGTTATCATCCGGTTCGAGACAAAGAAGTATTAACCAATAGAGCCGGGTAACTCCGGCTTTTAAAAACTGCAATCATGACATTACAAGAATTATTTGATTCATTCCCCTTGACAGTCGAAGGCGTGGCCCGTGAAGCACAAATGCACAGATCCACTCTTCAGAAAATAAAAGGCGGTGGATACGTATCGCTGAATAGGATACAGCAACTTGAGAATGTAGTTCACGACCTAGGAAAAGCTCTCATGCAGGTAAGATTAAATAAATAATACTCATCACAAATAATAACCTTAATTTTTAAGACGATGACTGTAAAAGAATTAAAAGAAACAATTGCAAATCTACCTGATGAAATGGAAGTGGTTTTGCAGAAAGATAGTGAAGGTAACGGATTTAGTCCGCTATATGGTGCCGACTCTGATGCTGTTTATATAGCAAAAACAACTTGGTATGGTGATGTTTATTCAATGGACTGGACGGCGGACGATGCCTGTATGACCGACGAGGAATGGGAGAAAATAAAGTCAAAACCACGAACATTGATTTTGCGCCCAGTGAACTAATGACTCATAACAAATAGCAATATGAACGGGCACCTATAATTTAGATGCCCGTTTTTTTATATCTCCTGTTTTTAAAATTTTAATTTATAGTTTTTGTTTGCCAGGTGGCGACTTGTTTTGTTTCATGATAATAAACTTATGTTTACAATTGCATCCCTTCCGGATACTTAGTTGTCAATGGCCGATAATCATCCCCGGATGTTTTACCGCATTCTTTACATTCCATTTTTGGGATTACATTCTGATGAAAGTTTGCGTCATCATAACCAGATACATTTTTCTCTATGTGTCCGCAATGTTCACATTCCATATCAGCCCAGAAATCTCTTCTGCTTTGCGAGTTAATCTTTTTAATTTTCATAGTAATTGGCGTTTTATTTATAATGAAATTTCACCAGAAGAAACAGAAGTCATTCCATGGTCCGGGACGTCATCTATTTTTCTTTTGTAATGCCGTTCATATTTGGCAACAATCTCTTCATTTGAGCGAGAATCGTTTTTAGTCACTAAAATAGACAATCTGTACTGAGGAATATAAACAGTACGTGATTTACTTTTAGATTGAAATTTGGATACTTTCTGCCTTAAATTTGAGGCAATCTGACTGTTGGTTAATGGCCGGTTGTCAGAAAATGTTGAGTCGTAATCTGCGTGCTTCATAGTATTGGTTTTTATTTACTTATTTGGATCTACATTTTCTAATGTTTTAATAAGCCAATCAGCAGCTATAACAGAACTTAAAGCAATATTTTCAATTTTTAAGTCTGCCATTTCCGAATTAGCTAATAATCCTTGCATTGCTTTAGCTGCAAAATATTCTCTTTTGGTTAAACCTGCTTGTGAATCGCTCCATTTACCAGCACCAACAGTTTTATATTCTCCAATAGGTCTTGCAAATGCGTACTTTTCTTTTTGTGCCATATCAAATTTTATTTTTAGTTTGTATTACATGATTATTCTTTATTTACCCATTTTACCGCTTCTTCATAATCCTGGAAGGTGTGAATTGTACATTCTTTTCTTGAAATTAAGCCAAGAATATCATCTATATTTACACCTAATCCAACTGTAAAATCTTTTCCTGACAAAATATGATACATACTAGAATCAATCTCTGAACCTAAAATTAAGTATTTACCACTTTCATCTTCAACACCGGTTACATACTTTTCAAGCAATTCAAGCGGATCGCTTATTTCTATCGTTTCAATTTTTTCTTTGTTGGCAGGAAGCCATTTTTTGATTACTGTTTTCATGGTGTCGTGTTTTTAAAGTTTAATTTTATACTTACTTTAGTTGGGTTTTTGTATGTTTCTACTTTATCCCAATCCTGATAATCACGTATGAAAACATATCCTTTACGTGTCAAATGAAGATCTCCATCAAGAAACCCTTCTTCGCATAAATTCTCGAAAGGATGATCGCTTTCAAATCCACATAATTCATTGCCTTCTTTGTAGTACTTTAGAACTCTTAAATCTAATTTATTCATAGTAGTTTGTTTAATCTGTTTCTAATAATTCAATTTCATGTTCCATATCGTTAATAATATCAAGCATTAATTCAGCCGTCTTATGGCTTAGATACGTGCCCGTATATCTTTTACCTTCAGCATCAAATAATTCATGCTGCTCTTCTCTGAACTGTTTTAATTTATATTCTAAATTGAAGTTGTTCATGTAGTTAAGTTTTATTTGCATGTTGTATAACAAGTGTGTTTATGGACTTGTTGTGGCGCATTAAAACGTTCGCTTCGCCACCACAACACGCAATATAAAAAATACTACGTGTGTGCATCGCTTATACTTTAGTGCTTATTCGAGGAATAAAAAAATAAAGCCCTCGCTAACTATAAACTAAATCAACTTTCGGTTCTTTGTCTTCCCAATGTCTGCCTAAATTAAATTTAAGCTTACCTTGCGGGGTTTCAAAAAACATCAGGTCGTAACGTCTTTTCCCTTTTTTTACTTTTACAATCTCTGTCTTAATGCTTAAATTTTCCTGCACCATCCTCCTGTAATGTTCTTTGATACATGGCTCAAGTTGTTTTCTGTTTTTACCGTTAAACGCTTTGTTCAACATCCAAATTAAAATTCTAATAAACATATCTATATAAATTTAATTTTGGGTACTCTATTTGCTTTTCCCCTCCCGCATTTTATTTTTTATTTGTGGCACGTCCGAAAGTCAGTGCTAAATATTCCGTACTTTTCATATTGCCATCCGTTATGGCATATACATACCAAGCACCTTTCTAATCATATCGTCAGCTTGTTTAATCATTTCCGCATATAGTTCAAATAGTTTCTCGTCCGAACATCGCAGCATCCTATTTGCTACCTCTTTTTTATAAAGTAGTATGTGGTTAAGGCTTTCCGTTGTCTTTTCAATTTCCATATATGCTGCTATGTGCAAACCATTTAAGTCTCCAACTCGTATTGCTGTACTAGCTGTGTTCGCCTCAGAAGTACGCGCTATAACATTTCGTATAGCGCATTGCTGTAGTTCCTCTAATTTACTTCTCATTATATTTGTTTTTAGTAGACAATTCAATATGCAGCCATAAACTTACCTGCTGTTTTTAAGTGGTGCATTTTTCTTTTTATGAACAGTTTTCTTTTGTTTCTCTCCTCCCGGTTACGCTCTCTTTTTCTGATGAGCTCCATGTGAATTTCAGGGAGTGATAACATATTAGCTGGGATGTTTATCTTGGCA
>DATFMK010000893.1:0-2627 GCA_035267005.1 Balneolales bacterium | reverse complement strand
TAAAGACGGTCATACTCCTCCGGTTGGATATCAGATACTTTTGATAGCGCCTTCTCAAATTGAGATCGATCACCTAATTTAGCTCTTTCCTTAAGATATGCCTCGGTATCAAGAGCAGATAGTTTTTCAGCTAGTGCGCTGGTGATAAGCTGATTAATTGATACCTTTTCTCGTTTGGCTAAAATTTTAACTCGATTATGGATAGACTCTGGTAGTCTTACACTCACAGTGCTCATTTTATTTCTCCAATTTTCTTTAAAAATTCCTTTGGTGTTAGAATTTGAATACCGAAATGTTTTTGGACTCTCGAAAAATCTTTTTTGTTGTATGTAATGATACTGTAACATTTTGAACTAACCGCCAATTCTAAGACCAGGTCATCTTTGGAGTCTTTTAGAAATGGTCGCCACAAAAAAATATTTTTCGATGAGTCGATACACTACAAATGTAATTCAATATATGGTCGATATCTTTTTCCTTTAACGCTATCTTTCCAATTAGTCTTTTTGTAGCATCCTCATACTCGATTAGCAAAGGAACAGATATATTCATATTAAATTTGTTTTGGCCAACAATGCTCAATAACTTAAATGATGCACCTCTATTCGATCTGAGCGCGGCAACCAATAGGTTCGTGTCTATTACAATTTCTGGCAGATTCATGAATGGTATTATATGCGATACCATATCCTATGTCAACGATAATCATTGAAATTGAGATTTCAATACAAACAGAGGGGAGTATTCAAAGGTCCTTTCAGATTTGAAAATAGAAACCAGGTTCTCAGCTTCCATCTTTTCCCTACCAGTATCGAAGCCCTCCCCAAATTCCGATATAATCAGAAAATTTAATATTTAAGATGCGACTCTTATCTTTTCTCCTTAATCTCTTAGGGTGGGTCGACCCGAATCGTGACCCGCGTTTTTTAGGTACTTTTCTTCATCCCACTATTTGACCCATTTTATTTCTTGACAACAGGGCCATATTTTTGCCACCATAAGGACAAAGAAAAATATAGGAGGAGTTATATGCTGATTCAAACCAAGATCCAGGTCGACCCAAAAGACTATGAATTCGTTAAGAAGGTCTACAAGGATTTGCGCTACAAAAGCCTAAGCGAGTATAGGGGAGATTTCAAACGATGAGATCAACCAGATAAAGAGATCAATTACCCTAATTCTCGACATCGAGCCGGAACTCTGCGAGGAGTAAAGCTATTTAACTGGAACACCGCCTATTTCAATGGGCCCAAGAAAAAGAAGTTAAAAATCAGATGCAGATTTGATCTCTTGTCCCCGTTTCACCTACAATAAAACAGATAAAAAACCAATTTGTAATTCACAATCCAAGCTTTGATCCCCTTTTTCGTTTCAACCTTTTCTAAATATACCGTTTAGACTCAATCAGCAGTTTTGTCAATTAATGTCCCCTAAATTTTTAGTAACTTGTATATAAAAAGATACTAAGATTTGCAAAAATCACAAATCTGGTTATGAAACAGTGAAGAATATATCGAAAAACAAAAAATCCAGAACACCCCATAACCAGGGCAACTATAGTCTCCCTTTTCCCGCCTTCCCAATTCCATTGCCTTCCATCTCCCCGGCCTCCTCGCCTCCCAGCTTCCATCTTTTCATTCCGCCAATCGCTTCAACGAATAAACCCCGTCCAAACCCGCCACCCGTCTGGGAATCTTTTCCCGCTTGGACATAAACAGATCTTTAAATCGCTGGTAATTGCTGGAAACAAATTCTTTTGAGCCGATGACGCCCGAATCCGTAAAGTATCTGGTGCGGTACCCAAAATCCAGCCGAATATTTAAGATTTAAGTGCGGACCTTATCTTATTCGCTCATCTTTTTATTAATATATGATGCTTGCGATTTAAGAGTTGACAACATCCAAACATGCAATTAGAATACGATTGAATATAAAAGAATAAAGGTGATGAAATGCCTAAAACAATAACATTACGACTTAAAGATGATGTCTATAACGCTTTTCTAGAAGCCGCGTTGGCCGAAAATCGTCCGGTTTCAAACCTTATTGAAACTGCCGCAATTACTAAAATTCGTGAACAACAGTTTACTGACGATGTCGAGATGGCTGAGATACTATCTGACAGAAAACTTATAAAGCGTATTAGACAGGGCTCCCAAGAAGCACGATTGCGGGAAGGGCGCTTTATTGAATAAATATCAAATCTTCGAGACCAAACAATTTCAAAAAGACCTGAAACAGATCGCACGATCTGGCCACGGCAAAGTTTCTCAAAAGCTCCGCGATATTGTTTACCCTCAGTTGCGTAAACATCCTCATTTTGGGCCAAATATTAAGAAACTCAAAGATTTCACCCCGGATACGTGGAGGTATCGCATTGGGGCATGGCGATTTTTCTACGAAATCGATGAGGAAGAAAAGGTCGCTTTTATGGTAGCAGCTTCTCATAGGAGCAGCGCTTACTGATCCTAATAATACGGCACCTGTTTTTACACCAACCTAAACTGATCGGTTCCAGGTTCAGGGTTCACGGTTCAAAGGCTACAGATGAAATTTTGGTTGTTTTTATTGCATTGGGGGTAAATGAGGAGCATGTTTATCCGGGGTGGTTAAGACATAGTAACCCT
>DATFMK010000892.1:0-3133 GCA_035267005.1 Balneolales bacterium | reverse complement strand
GGAGGCGAACTGGATCCAAACGGTTCCCGGCAAGGGGTGGTTTTGCCTTCTGCGTCTCTATGATCCGATAGAAGCCTGGTTCGACAAGACCTGGCGACCGGGAGAGATTGAGCTTGTGGAATAGGCTCACCGATATGAAGACAAAATCCCTTCCTTTGGAGGCCTCTTATCGATTGAGCTTACAAATCTATATTAAACGAACTCAAGATTAAAAATTGTTTGTATGTTTAAGATTGCGATACGCAATATGAAAAATAGCTGAATGATAGATTTCGGCTATGATGATACACCCAGCATTTTCGAAAATTTATATGTGATTGGCGTTCGTAATATACACCCCAAAAGCATCGCCATGATAAGTTTTTTGGACTAACAACATTTTAAACAACATCCACCGCCCTCTTCCCCGGCACCCCGAAATCAACTCCGAAAACCCGTGTCAACTCCATCCTTCGCCTTTCCCTGTTGTCGCCTATCCATTCACATTCGCAAACAACTTTGTGGCCGTTTCGTTCAAAAATCATATTCCTGACTTCAAAGAAATCGTAACCGGTTCGTTCACAATAATCCAAAAGATTCTTGAATGGTTTCCACGCAGGATTGCGCGGATCATGAATTTGTCCACAGGTATAATAGCTGTAACTGTGATTATTTCCGTGGACTTCGATTTGCTTGAATTTATTTTGCAGAAGCTCAAGGTAACCTTTGAAAAATTTTTGGAAATTGGATTCTACACTTAACTTTAGATACGTCAAATCTGGCGTTCTAATGTCTTGTATCATTGTTTGTTTTATCCGTTCTTTTTGAATTTTGTTCGCGGAATGGGCATTGGGAGATATTGTTTGAAATTGATTTTGCTTTTGAAAATTAAAAATTTAGTTGTATCGGAAGAAAGGGTCTGCTGCGGAAAGTGGGAACGGATTTAAGCTGAATTTCGTTAGTGCAACGATTGATGCCAATTTTGTTTACAATGGCAGACAAGAAGGAGAGCAAATTACCGGATTAAACGCGTTGATAACCACCCTGGAGTGAGTTTAATGGCGGATGGATATCAGAATATGGATCTGAAAAATAAATCCGTTAAAGTTGGTTTTAGTGGATAACGAAAATCTCAAACGTTCAATTCTACCCTGCCAAATAAACCATTTCTTTCTATCAATTCAAATTTAAAATGGAATGTGTGTCCGGATCTGACAAACTGGTATGATAATATATCCTCTAAAACAACAAGGAGGAGTATTATGAATACCAAACAGGTGAGACCAAGACCAATGATCGAGGACCAACTTGAGTATCTTAAAAAAGAAATTATCCAGATATATTTTTTCCTTATCAGCAAGACTGGGCATGATCCAATGATAGTTGAGCTTATGAAACTATCTGCTCTGGCCGACGTACAAAAAAGGTATGAAAATAGAGAACCCTGGTTGACGGAGAATTGATTTGATTGGGTAATACTTTAGTGATATTTAAAAGCACAAATTTGGTGGGTGTTTGGATATCCCTTGAGGTATCTGTAATTTTTAAGCGGGATAAATTTAGTGGATACGTTGGATATCAAAGGTTTCGCCCCATATTCCTTCACTTCACCCAATATCTGTATGATCAAAAAAAAAGCAGGGCCACTTAGGATCCTGCTTCCGATAGGTATTCACATTTATTGAGTCACTCGCTTTTTTTCTTTTCCGATATAGCCTTCGATTTTTCCTTTTTAGTTTTTGATTGGGCTTCGCGTTCCTCTTTTTTTAATTCTTCTTCTTCTTTTACTTTCATTTCGCTTTCTTCCTCGACCTCTTGCTTTACCTTTTCCCCTTGAGCTTCTGCTTCATTCTCACCTACCTCTTGCTCAATCTTAGACTTGGACTTTTTCCCCTGCTTTTTTTCTGGTTTATTTGTTTTTTTCTTTAGCTTTTCATCTTTTTCTTCTTGCCCTGGAGGAACATCGGATTGCCAGCCTTTCTTTTCACCTTCATCCCAGCCGGGCGGTATATTTTTATTATGTCCTTTACCCTTTTCTTGAGCAAAAGCTAATGAAACAGCAAAAATGAGTGCTAAACATGATATAAATAAAGCTTTTATTAGCTTTTTGTTCATGGTTTGCTCCTTTCGGTCTTTCAATTTAATATTGACCAAAGCTTTGATTTTAACCATTCAAAAGGTGAAGATATATATTTTTTTCTAAATTTCAAATTAAGAATGATATAAGCAAAAATTATGCAAGATTAAGTTTTATATTTAATTATTCATATATCGTTTTAATTACAAATGCTTATACTACTTTACCACAATGATATCAAAAAGCATTGTGAAAGCATTTACTGAATATTATGTAATCCGGTTATCTGGAAAGAACAAGTTGTATTGGTTGTGGGAGCGGCTTCCAGCCGCGATCATTTAATTTCGCGGCTGGAAGCCGCTCCCACAGGGGTTTTTTTTATGGTAACTTGGACTTTCCGGATAAGCGCCTTATGTAATTTATTTCACTTTTTTTAGGTATCAGGTGAGATGGGGCAAATTTTAGATTAAGCTTGCTAAAAATCATAATATCACGAATCTAATGATATCATAGATTTTGTTAAACGCATGAAAGCTTGATAACAGTAGTGACCATACACGTGAAGTAACCTTCCGCTTAACCTTAAACTTACGTTTAACCTCAAAGCAGAAGCCCAACGCCTGGCTATTGGTGAGCTCAGTCTAACTGCATTTTGCGGCTATTAGAGTTCTGTTTTGTGCTGAATAAATATTGAGGATTGCCAGATGTAATCTACAGGCAATTGAGCGTGGCCTGAAACTGTGGAAGCAGGCACGATAGTCTACAAAAAATTAAGGCTGAAAAAAGTGTGTATTTGCCCTGACTAATATACAAAATTATATGCACTAACTGCTCTGATCTTTACTTGAGATGGCAGAATTGGAAACGAGTGGAAACTCGGATGGATGATATGATATCACAGATTCATTAGGAAGATCGGAAATTATGCGATTGGTGTTATGTATACTGTGTAATATTGTATACACAAAAGTAATATTTTTTTTATTTTCAATATAACTTTTATGACACGAACTAATATAAGTATCTTAAAATATGATATAAATTAAAAAATAAAAAAATGCACGATTTTTGCATACT
>DATFMK010000891.1:0-3247 GCA_035267005.1 Balneolales bacterium | reverse complement strand
CTGCCTTCCAAACGGTTTTTCCTTGATTCCAATGCCGTGACCAACGACAAAATTCAGTTTCATTAAAGTGTTCATTATTAGTGCTTCCAGGATGCTCCATTCTAGGAATACGGTTACCATCCACTCTTGTAAGGTGTGGATAAGTCCAAAACATATCAATTCCAGCTTGATTATATCTTTGTGGAATTTTCACTAGTACATCACAGCTTTCTTCGTTATAGATACCGTTTGGTAATGGATAATCATAAAGAATAAGGGTACGTTTTTGCTCTTCTTCCTCAATTTCGATACCACGTTCCTTTAATGCAGCATAGTCTGAATCTAAAAGTAAAGACATCAACGAGTTCCTGCTCCCGATCCAACAGATTGTGATGAGAACCTATCAGGTCTGGCTTGTTCAGTAAGATCAACCGTTGTATCATTTTTTATTTCTTCATCAGGTTGTCCTGGAATCTCATGAAAAATTTGAACATTGTCAGGTAGAGATGCTAATTCACGCAACTGCGCTCCATTAATCGTATCATGATCCCAATCATATCGATTATTATCGACAAATACTTCAGGTTTGTTCGAATTATCGTTACTCATATTTCCTCTTAATGTTATAATTACTATTAAATTAATTAAAATAATACTAGTTGTAATCTCTTTCCCCGATTCAATCAATCCAATTACCAGTAAATGTATAGTACATATACTATTATTTATATTTGGATTATTAAGTTTTCTATCAAAATTATACGGTAGATAGATTGACCCAATTTTTGATAATATTGAATATCAATAACAGGTACCATATATATTTTATGTCATTTTAAATAAGGATTAAATGTAAAAACTTCAACACTTATTTAAAATTATGACTTGAAAAATTATAAACATACCAACACTTTAGATTAGTGGTGTTTGATCTATTACTCAAACATATCCACCGCATTCCGATAGTTTATACTACTGGTATGATCATAGACCTGTGTCGTAACGCTGGTAAACGAGTGTCCTATTATCTAACTTACGGCGTGTAACAGTACCCCCCGTTTTGTAAAAGATGGATAGCGAAGGTGTGACGCAGGCTGTGAAATATTAATTCATCAGGCAAACCTAACGCCCCTTAGCATAAAGGGCTTTTTGATTTGTAATTTAGCAATCAAAATGAAATATCCGAACGGAAACGAGAAAAGGCTAAGCGAAAAACGCCCCCTTAATGCGCCTGTTAGCTGTTTGAACTGTTTTATTATTTAAATGAGAGAAAAACTAAATTTTAATAGTTTCATTTATAAATCGAAATGTTTTATTACTATTCGTTTCTTCTATACAATAGTTAAAGATATAGATATTTTAATATCATTTGAGTGTTCGTTTTCCATCATTTATGGTGTAATAATTATCAATGACAGTTGTTTCAAATTCAACCTTAATATCATGTATTTCTTTTAAACTGGATGCATTAATGATTCGACAAATAAAATTATCAATTCGTTGATATTCTTTTTCAGATAATTCTTTTGAAATTTGTATTTCATTAGAGTATATGTGCATTGCATAAGCAAGTCCTGCTTTTACTTCACAGATATTATCCTGTGTGAACAGATCTGTATTGGCAAGTGAGGCAGGATCTCCATATCTATCGACTTCTTTATTTAGAGCATGTGAAAAAGCCATTCTAATGAAATGTTCATAGTTTAATTCTGGTGTCATAATTTTCTCCAATTTCAATTTTGGTTAAAAACAGCTAACCGATAATTTACCGGCGTAACGATTGTTCTAATAAATGCCTGTTAATATTTATAAATTCTACAATATAGCCAGATATCCAGGTTTCCTCACAATATTATAAAACAATTAGTCCACCCTATTTCCTGCTATTATTGAATGATAACACCAGAAATTAAATCTAACTTTTATGTAATTTTAAATAAGGATTAAAAGTCTAAACTTCAATCCTTATTTAAAATTAAGTCATGGAATTTATAAGCTTACCAATGACTTAGATTAGTGAATGATTAATTCTCACTCTCACCCTCATTGTCATTGTCATCCTCATCCTTCTCATCATTATCGTCATCAAACATATCCACCACATTTCGGTAATTTAAACTAATGGTATGATCATAGAACTGTGTCGTAACGCTGGTAGACGAGTGTCCCATGATTTTACTTACGGCGTGTAGTGGAGCTCCATTTTGTAAAAGATGGGTTGCGAAGGAGTGACGCAGGCTGTGGAAGGTTAATTCATCATCCAGTTTTAATTTCCGCAGGCAGCGCCGGAAATATTGCTGAATGGAGCGAGGCGCGTAATGTCCCCATCCCCTGATCTTGGCTAATACATAACAATCTTCGACAGGTTTATACTTGTAGATATCCGGGAATCGTTTTCTCTTTTCCTGGTGTATAGCCCACAATTTTTTTACCGCTTCCATGGCATGACGGTTGAGAGGGATCATCCGAGATTTCCCGCTTTTGGCCACTTCCGCATCCACCTGGATGAACCGCTCTTCCCTGTTCACGTATTTCCAGGTCAAAGAGGTGAGTTCCCCCTGTCTCATGCCGGTGTAATAGGCCAGACGAATGGCATAGCCAAACACATCCTCTTCTGTGAGCTTAAAGAGAGATTCAATTTCCTCTTTGGTAAAGGCCCGGCGGTTAGAATGGGTCTTAAAAAAGTAATCGACCCCACGAAAGGGATGCCTGTCAATGAGATCCCAATAATAAGCACGTGAAAATACGGCTTTAATGGCCCGCATTTCAATATTGATCGTGGTCTTCCGCCATCCATCCTTTCCGGCCCGGTGAATCTTGAAGGTTTCCAGGTCAAAACGATTATAGGCATTCAACGGCCGGTCCTTGCAGATCCTCAGGAAATGCTTAAGGGCTACTTTGTAGCCATGTAATGTGTTCGGTCGCCGGTTTAACTCGATGTAGGGAAAATACGTATCTTTGAGAAACCGGGACAAACGCTCCGTTTTAATCTGCGCCCTTGGATCCTTATTTTTTTCATAATAATCTTTTATTATTTCTTCCGCTTTCTTATCGGCTTCTTCAAAGGCTTCTCTTCTTACTTTGGCGGAAGCATTCAGCCCATACGATACGTGTATGGAACGGGTGATTAAATTTTCATAAGGATCACGAAAACGAACATATAAACGATATTTATCATCACGTTTAAAAGGGTATATTGAATAATCAGCAATTTTCATATTTAACTCCTATATTATAAGGAGTCAATTTCGGTATCACCGTTTTTGAC
>DATFMK010000890.1:0-20205 GCA_035267005.1 Balneolales bacterium | reverse complement strand
CGATAGCGGTTTGGATACCGGAGGACGGTGTAAACCGGTCCAACCGGTAGCGAAACCATAAGCAGAGGAACCGTATGCGGGAAATCTGCTCGTACGGATCTGTGGGGGAGCGGGGAGGCAACGAACCGCTCTACCCGGAAGGTTGGCAAGTTAAATGTTTCGAAAAACTTTATGCACATCAACCATGTCCCGGCAAATATTCGATGCGCCCTTCATAATCGACCACATGACGTTTATAATCCTCATGCATCAGATGAGACGAAATCATGAAATCGGCACTGGAACGGTTACAGGCGATGGGAATATTGTAGACGACCGCAATTCTTAGCAATGCTTTAACATCCACATCATGAGGATGAGGTGATAACGGATCCCAAAAAAAGATCATGGAATCAATTTTACCTTCTGCAATATGTGCTCCCACTTGTTGATCACCACCTAATGGTCCGCTTCTGAAGCGGTGAATTGTTAAATCCAATTCCTCCATTAACATAGCCCCCGTAGTACCTGTAGCGAATAATTCATGATCGGCAAGCAGTCTTTGATTGAATTTGGTCCAATCAACCAAATCCTCTTTTCGATTATCATGGGCTATAAGCGCAATGTGCTTTTTTATACCCATTTCAATAGTCTTTGGCTCTTTCATAACGATTAATTTATTTGAAGAAATAATTTTTTAAGTGAAAAATTCTTTAACCCGGATTATTCACCAATAATTTATTAATAAACAAAATGATACGTGTAATTTTTATTATTAATGTGAATAATTCGGGACCGCAGTATCTCGAATGCTCTCGGGATTAGAGGATTTCGAAGTCGTGAAAATGTAGATATTGGGCAAAAGAACGGTTTTACATAGTCTTCTATGAGAATAAAATAATTAAAGTTCTGTAATTAAATAAATAATGTATATAACTAATACTGCAATATAAAGTTAGTTGATCAGAAATGTAACACAACAATATTAAGGATGTTTTAAGAATTGCAGAGTGGATAAATTCCTGAATGATACTCACATTGATTATTTCCGTTCGAAATTATGAGGTTATATGTTAAATACCTCAGATAAAAAAAGGATTTCAAACAGAAATTAAAAATCGAACTCGATCGTCACTTTATTTCCTTTATCGGAGTAATGGACAAAATCGGCGTAGTAATTCATTAGATAGATGCCTCGTCCACCGGTTTTTAAAAGATTCTCGCTGTCAAGAGGATTGGGAACCTGATCGGGATTGAAACCGTTGCCTTCATCTTCTATGATGAACGTTATTTTTCCATCAGTGAATTTTGCCTGAATTTTTACATCTTTTTCCGGGTCATTATTATTTCCATGGACGATCGCATTTGTGACAGCTTCGGTTAGAATCAGCATGATATCGTCTCGTTTGCCTTTATCTAATTGAGCCCAATGTTTAAAATTTCTGGTAAAATCAATTAATTTTTCCAGGCTTTCCATTTCGGATGATATTGTGAGCTCTTTTTCTTCCTTCATATCTGTATTTCAAATTGAGTGCATAAAAAATGACCCGTTATTTAAACGGGTCATTATACAAATATTACACGAATTTGTACACAAAAAGTTGTTATGAATAAATTCCCCGCATACGCAAGGTTCGCTCAACTTTATCGATGGCATAAACATAAGCGGCCTGACGCAAGGTGATATCATATTTTTCTTTTATAGTATACAGATTATTAAAAGCCTCACGCAACATTCTATTAAGTCGACGATTTACTCTCTCTTCGGTCCAAAAGTAACCTTGTCGATCTTGAACCCATTCGAAATAGGATACCGTGACCCCACCTGCATTAGCCAGAATATCGGGTATGATCATGATGTCATTATCATCGAGAATTTTGTCTGCATTGGCTGTAATCGGACCATTAGCACCTTCAGCAATAATTTTGGCTTTAATATTTGATGCATTTTTCTTACTGATTTGATCTTCTTTCGCTGCCGGAATTAAAACGTCGACATCCAATTCGAGCAATTCTTCATTGCTGATCTTATCAGCATTGGAAAAACCTTCCAGTGAATTACCGTTTGCCTGGTAATAGTCGATGGCGGCGGGAATATCGATGCCATCTTTATTGTAATAACCACCGGATACATCACTGATTGCTACAATCTTTGCACCTTGTTCGTGCATCAGGTTGGCAGAGACCGAACCAACATTCCCGAAACCCTGAACCGCAACCGTACACTTATTAGCCATCATTCCCAATTTATTCAAAGCTGATAATGTAACGGTAACGACTCCGCGTCCAGTCGCCTCTTTACGTCCCTTTGAACCGCCTAATAAAATAGGTTTACCGGTTACAACGGCCGTTTCTGTTTTACGGGCATGCATGCTGAATGTATCCATAATCCAGGACATGACTTGCTCATTGGTGTTCATATCGGGAGCCGGAATATCTTTATCCGGACCAAATATTTCGAGCATATTAGCGGTGTAACGTCGGGTTAAATGTTCCAGTTCACGGCTTGAGAGTTCTTTCGGATTACAACGAATTCCCCCTTTAGCACCACCAAATGGCACATTAACAACCGCACATTTCCAGGTCATCCAGGCGGCAAGTGCTTTAACCTCATCCATGACAATGTCCGGAGCGTACCGAATGCCACCTTTTGAAGGTCCAAGAACGTCATCGTGAATCACTCGATATCCCTCGAATACTTTTATTTCTCCTGAATCCATTACAATAGGAATCGAGACGGTTACCTGTTTGACCGGGTTGGATAAATACTGGAACATTCCTTCATCCAAATTCAAAAGATCTGCGGCAAAACGGAAACGTTCCATCATTGATTCAAAAGGATTCTCCACATCGAGTTTGGGACCCGGTTCTTTGTAATAACCGGTGGAGTAAGAGTCTTTATTATATGGCATAATATTATTTTCTATAGCTTTTTAATTAAAAATTATTTTTAAAAAATCGAATGCAAATATAAGGAGTTATGAACACATACTCGCATTTTTAGGACTTAATTTATTAGGTGAACATTTCAAATAAACGCAAAAAAGCGCTTTTATGTAATTTTTGCTTATCAAATTAAGCTACAAGTTTTAATTTCACTTAGATTTGATCTTTTTTATTGATATGATAAATAGTTCTATCCTTTACTTTAATTCGATTAAGAAATGGTTTGAGTGAAGGACAAATATTTATCAAGTTACGTCTTCTTGATTATTGTTAACATAATAATAAAATCATTTTCGGATAATTTCTATCAAATTTCAATAGCATCCTTTGTTAAAAACTTATCTTTTTTCAATATAAAGAAAAGTTAACGTATTGGACGTCGATATAATATCAATGAATTCTAAAATAAGTACAAAAACTTTCGGTGTTGCTTCATCTGGAATTGTTCCGGTTCGAATTGATTCTTCAGATGCAAGTGAGATGTTGACGCAAATACTTCTTGGTGAAACCTGCAGAGTAACTCAAGAAAAAAAACGATGGGTCAGAATCAAATGTGATACAGACGGTTACGAAGGCTGGGTCAACAGAGCTCAGATGGATATTTTGAATCAGGAACAATATGAAAAATGGATATATCATCCGGACCGGTTGCGTTCTCCTTATTTTAACTTTTTTGCAAAAGATAAACGAAGTGCCGTTATGGTTCCGGTGGGTTCCTGCATTATCAGGAAGGGAAGTACTGTAATGATTCCCCATGGGGAGTATGAATCCACAACGAAACCAGTAATGCTTAAAAAATCGGGTCTTATTGATACGGCGATGCAGTTTTTAGGAGTCCCGTATTTATGGGGCGGGAGAACAGATACCGGAATCGATTGTTCCGGATTTATACAAACGATACATCTCTTACATGGTTATAAGTTGCCTCGTGATTCGAGTGATCAATATAGTTTCGCAAAAATAAAGTCCAAAGATATCAAGGATGCGGAAAGAGGAGATCTGATATATTTCAATACCACCGGCAAAAAGGTGAATCATGTGGGCTTATATTTAGGTGATGGGGGAGTACTGCATGCGTCTGGAACCGTTCGTGTAAGTAATATTTGTTATGACAAACGAAATGAGCATATTTATCCGTTTGATAAACGTCTTGCAGATCATATTTATGGTGTACAATCAGGTTCTCTTTTGCGAAAACTTGCAAAACCTGATCAAATTGAGTAAAATTTACTTCTAATTATTATGGAACACGAATACTTACATTTAAATAACCCAATAGGAGGCATGACATGTTAAATGGTCATGTACTGTTATTGAACCAGGATTATCAACCACTTACTATCTGTAATGTGAAGAAATCCATATTACTGTTATTGATGGGTAAAGCGGAAATGATTCATGATAATCCAAAGCGTAAAATCCATACGGTAAGTGATGAATTTAAATTTCCGTCCGTTATTCGATTACGTTTTTATGTCCGTACACCTTACCGGAATATTGTATTATCGCGTAAAAACATTATGAAAAGAGACGGACATCATTGTCAATATTGCGGCAGTACTGAGAATTTGACAATCGATCATGTCGTTCCAAAAAGTAAAGGCGGAAGAGATACATGGGAAAATCTGGTGACCGCTTGTTATCGTTGCAACAGAGTCAAAGGGAATAAAACACCTAAGGAAGCTTCCATGAAATTGAAGCGGGATCCATTCAGACCCAATCATATTATTTTTCTACGAAGTTCCCTTAACAATAATGTTGAGGAGAAGTGGAAGCCATATTTATATATGTGAGATAACATGAGTCTTCTCTGAAAAGGTGTTTTTGCCTAAAAAAAGTGTTGAATATGGCTCAAAATCAAGTCCTAAAAATCAATTTTAGGACTTTTTAGAGCGAACTCATAACATACTGTTGCAATTTTGGATCCATTTCATCAAAAAATTCATAAAAAGTACACATAGAATCCTTAAAATTATGGCTACATCATAAACGGCAGGTCTAAAAAGGAAAAGAAAGGAAGATTATTCATGAGTGCAAAGGGCAGAGTTCTCGTCGCAATGAGTGGAGGCGTCGACTCATCCGTTGCAGCAGTTATGCTTAATGAAATGGGATACGAAGTCATTGGCATTACGATGAAAACGTGGGATTATTCAAGCAGCGGCGGCAACAGCAAAAAAGAAACCGGTTGTTGTACACTCGAGTCTATGAACGATGCACGGCAAATAGCGATCAAGCACGGCTTTAACCACTTTATCGTGGATATACGCGAAGAATTTGGTGATTGGGTCATTGATAAATTTGTCGACGAGTATCTTAATGGACGTACACCCAATCCATGTGTTTTATGCAATACCCATATCAAATGGGCGGCATTAATGAAACGCGCCGATAATCTGGGTTGTGATTATATCGCTACCGGGCACTATGCCAATGTCCGTGAGCTGAATGAACGATATGTTATTTCTCGCGGTAAAGATCACAATAAAGATCAATCTTACGCTCTATGGGGCGTCGCTCAGGAATATCTGAGTCGGACTATCTTCCCGCTTGGTAGTTATCACAAACCAGAAATCCGTGAAATGGCAAAAGACTTTGGACTTCTGAATGTCGCCAACAAGAAAGATTCTTATGAGATCTGCTTTGTCCCGGATAACAATTATCGCAGATTTTTGAAAGACCGGGTATCTGGTTTGAAAGAAAAAGTCGATGGCGGATTATTTGTTGATAAAGATGGAAATGTAGTCGGCAAGCATAAAGGGTATCCTTTTTACACGATTGGGCAACGAAGAGGGCTTAATCTTGCAATGGGGAAACCGGTGTATGTAACGGATATCGATCCCGAAAATAATGTGATTACGATCGGTGAAGAGGATGATCTCATTAACACAGAGTGTACCGCCAAAGCAATAAACATGGTGAAATATGATGCGGTCCCTGATGATGAAATGCCGGTAACGGGTGCCATTCGATATAACGATGATGGGGCTCCAGGTTTTTTGACTCAGACAGGTGGCGATGAATTAACCATCCGTTTCCCTGAGGGCCGATCAGCGATCACACCCGGACAGGCATTAGTCGTATACGAAGGTGAGGATGTCATTGCCGGAGGTTGGATACATAAAATCAGAAATCCGGAGTAATGGCTTCATGTATACTGAATTTTTTAAAAAGCGGCTTTAAGGCCGCTTTTTTTTATGTCTATAGTTCGAAATTAAAGATTAATTGTGAGTTCGACAGACTACGGAGCCTGTGAAAAAATAACAATGCAAGCGACAAGGCACCTTAATTTTTTAACTGATTTTGAGTTTTGTTGGAGAGAGGCGCTTTAATCAAACTCATAACCACCTGAAAAATATAGGTTGTGTAACATTTCATTATTATTTCTTCACAGCCTTTGTCGTCTTACGTCATCTGATAGTCATATTTCGAAAGCAGGTTAATTAACAAAGCCTTTTTCATATATTTTTTTCAAAATGGCATAAGTAAGATTGTTTTCTTATAATTTTCGCGCGGTAACGAAATTTAATACAAGTAGGGTCGTTAGCATGATATCGTATAAATATTGCGATTCTAATTGAGATCATTGATTCGTTATTATTGACGACTATTATCAGATACCAACACATTTTCGTGAAATAAATGTCTATGTAAATTTTTACTGTTTCTAAGTTAAATATGGAGTTCATGAAATTGAAAAGCCTTAAATTACTAACTGCCTATCGACTATCAGCTATTTTTTTGGGAGGCGCGTTAATCTTATCATTAGGCAATACGGTTGCCAAAGCACAATTCGAAGGTAGTTTTAAAGTACAGCAATTCCTTTACTCGAAAAATGGTCATGCCCAAAATGAAGGGACTGCAAATGTTTATATGACCCCAACAAGAATCCGAATAACAGGACTTAATGGTTCGAAAATGCCGGCGCAATTAGGCGGCATCAAAACGAATTCCATATTGATACGATTGGATTTGAAGGATTTTATTATTTTTGGCCAGAATTCGGAAGCGGTTCAAATAAAAAAATCCGAAATCGTAAATATGATGGATATGGTCAATAACATGTCGAGTCAGCTTGGAACTACGAAAAATGACGATCTGAAAAGCGATCGTAAAGTTATAAAGACCAAAGAGACAAAACACATCGATGGTTTTCCCTGCCATAAGATAATTGTTATCGATAAGGATGGAAATCAGGTATCGAAGTCAATCGTTTGGGTTACGAAAAAATATGCCGTTAATTGGGGGATGTTAACTGAACCGTGGGGAAATGAAAATTCCGAAATAGCTCCATTCCTCTCACCAACCTGGCTTCAAAACGGGACCATGCCCATTTATGCGGAAATGTATGAAAACGGAGTTAAGAAAACCGTTTTAAAAGTCGTTGATGTCAAAAAGCAAAAAATCCCAAAATCATATTTGAAAATTCCGGCAGGTTATCAATTGATGTCGTGGCGGCAACTTTTATTACATAATATGTTTGGTAGATAAAAAATATTGTAACATATTAAGCTCATCAACAACTTTTTATATTTCTAAAGCAACATAAATTTGGACCGGATTAGGATACGCAAGCGATATCTTTTATCTATTTTTTCCTTATTGTCAGTTGGGTTATTGGGTGGATGTGCGGTTTTAAAAAAAACACCTAAACATTATCATTACAGATGGGTCCATTACTCATCACAAATCGTAACGATCGACTCCACTATCACACCCGATTCAACAATATCTGCTGATTTGGCACCTTATCGTGAGAAAGTCGATAAAGTGATGAATCAGAAAATTGGTCGGAGTACGGGTATTTTCCTGAAAAACCGGCCAGAGGGTTCACTGGGTAATCTCGTGGCAGATGCCGTTCGTAATGCAGCATCCCGAATTAAGGAAAAAAATATCGACATCGGAGTCATCACTAATTCCAGTATTAAGTATCGATTACCCAAAGGGAAGATTACCAGACGAATGATCTACGAGATCATGCCGTACAATAATAAATTGGTGATACTTAAATTAACCGGACATCAGGTCTTAATGATGGCCAATGAAATAGCCAAAGCAAACGGGGAACCGATTAGCGGATTACGTATGCGAATTGATGATAAAAAAGCTTCCGATATCCTTATTGGACGGCATACATTAAAGTCTAATCAGCTATATACTGTTGCGACAAACGATTATATGGCTAATGGCGGTGGTGATGTTCCGGCATTATGGAACCCGGTTAGCCGAGAAAATGAATCGATATCGATCAGGCAGTGTATTGAAGATTACATAAATAATCGTTTAGTAGTGCATCCGGTTTTGGATGGAAGGATTCATTAACCCGAATTATTCACTTATTTAAAGATAAATTTTACATCATCTATATATTGAATGGACTTATGGAAAATAACACTATCCTCAATTTTAGGGACGTTAAAAAAAACTGCGATATTTCAACGCAGATCACGATAAAATTTCTTGGTGAATAATCCGGGTAAAAGCAGAGTATGGATCGAAAGACATTTATTAAAAAATCCTTGTTGGCCGGACTGGGATTTGGATTACTTGGGCAAAGGAATCCATTGCTGGCGGAATCTACTCGTCACATAACGATCATGTATACAAACGATACCCATTCTCATTTTGATCCATTTCCGAAAGAAGCTGGTAAATATGCCGGTTTGGGAGGTATTTCGCGCAGGGCATCTGTAATAAAAAAGATACGATCTGAGAATCCCTATAATCTGCTTTTAGATGCCGGGGATGCTTTTCAGGGAACACCTTATTTCCAGTTCTATAAGGGATCACTCAGTTATAAGATGATGAACCTGTTGGGTTACGATGCCACAACTTTGGGAAATCATGAATTTGATTATGGTGTTAAAAACCTGTCCAAGGTAGCCAAGACAGCAAAATTTGCCATAGTCTGCGCGAATTATAATTTCACAAATACTCCATTAGCATCAATTGTCCACCCATATATCGTCCGGAAAATAAATGGAGTCAGGATCGGGATTTTTGGATTAGGTGTGAAGTTCAAGGGATTAGTATCTATGAATCATCATAAAGGTATTTATTATCAGGATCCGGTTGAAGTTTCTCGAAATACTGTCCGTTTGCTGAGGGCACTGCATCAATGTGATATGGTGATAGGTCTGAGCCATCTTGGCTTTGAGTATGAGGATGATCGTATTTGTGATAAAAAACTGGCGCGTATTGTAAATGGTATCGACCTCATTATTGGCGGACACACTCATACCTTTTTATCAAAACCGTTTGTCGTACATAAAGCGGATAATCCCCCGACAATAGTAACACAAGTTGGATTTGGTGGGATGGAATTAGGCCGGCTGGATTTTGAATTTGACAGAACCAATACCATCCGGCATTTTTATTCTGATAATCTAAACGGTTAATTTTTCAAATATAAACTATCCGATGGTTGTTGAGCATCTGCCTGATGTTCAAGTGTAACAAAAAAGGTTGTTCGAAGATCGGTCTTTTCTGCTTTTGAGAGATCATCTATTTCAAAATAATGCGTGTGTGATGTGTCCGATATGTTAAAAACTCCGGCACTTAAGGTAGATGATTGGGTTTTTATCCAAAGTTGATAATAGGTGTGCTGCGGCTTGACAGGCAAACCGGAAACTAACAGAAAAGCTTTGGAAGTTGATGGCGCAAAAATAATTTTACCATATGCCTCAGAATCAAGAGCCGTACCTTTAAGGTAAATGATGTTGATTTTTCGATTTTCAAGTACGGATAGCAGAGCGTTTTTTTTCTTAAGATTGCTTTTTAAAGAAATAAGATGTTCTTGCTGTGCTTCATCCATGTAATAAAGTTTCGAACTAAAGAAAATAAACCCAACGGCAATGATGAGTAAAAGAGCGATAATCACGATAGCAATTTGAGGTCGGTGCAAACCAATAAAATGGGCTACACGCTCAAAAAGAGAACGTGGTCTCGGCACAGCCGCTTCTTCTTTTAAACTGGACGAGAGTTTTTTAATCTCGGTGATTAGCTCCTTTTTTAATTCCGAGGGCGGTTCATTTTGCTTGGCCACCAATGGCAGGTATTGAGCAGCCGTTTGTAATTTAGCATACTCTTCTTTTAAATCAGCAGGAGCTATTTTCAGCATTTCTTCAAACTGCGCACGCTCCTTGTCATCCAGAGCATTGAGAACGTACGCGGAAGCCAGGTTTAGAAAATGATCCTTGTTAATCATAATAATCAGGAATCATTTAGCGACATTACCATGGCCGACATTCCATCTCTCATATACTTTTTTACATCATAAATTGGAATATTCAGCATACCGGCTATTTCATCCTGCTTTAAACCATTATAGTAGGCTAATCGTATGACTTCCTGTTCTTGATTGGGTAAGTTTTTAAAAGCTTTTTTAACGTTTTTTGATTGTTTGGTTACCTTTGCTGCATCCAATTTCGATTTCTTGACATCCTTTAAAAGCAACGGATCGGTCATAGTCGTTTCAGATGGGGTCTCAATAACATCAGAAGCGGAACTACTATTTAGAGCTGTTTTCCTGGTTAATGATAAAAGCCAGCGATAGACATTTCCTCTTTTTGTATTGAAGGAAGCCGCTTTTTGCCAGATCAATAAAAATAGATTTCTTGTTAATCGCGCAGCCACTTTCTTTTCATGAACAACAGATAATATGAAACTATAGACAATTTCCGCATATCGATCGTACAAGGCTTCCAATGCCTTGAGATTCCGTTTCGCTATCTTCTTGATAAGATCTTTCTCGTTATTAGCGCCGGACCGGAAAATTTTCTTTAGAGTCAATATCGTTAAGTAAATAAGCACGTTATATCTATTTGATTAAATATCAATAACTAATCGATGTTACAAGCCAGTTGACATGATCACATTTATATATCATTTAACGTATTTACGCTTGTTAACATTCTCATAATATAACGAAAAACTGAAACTCTTATTAGGAATATGGGGATTTGATATTTATCAACACCTTTTTCAACTATAAATATTGCTTATCGGTTAAGTTTAATTTTGGATTATACGAGATGAATCGTACACTTTTCGCAGATTAACCGTATATTCTCACCTTATCAAATAAATTTAAAACAGTAACTCAAAACGATTTAAAACATTCATGGCAGTAGAACGAACATTAGCTATCTTAAAACCGGATTGTGTACGTAAAGGATTAATTGGCGAAGTCATCAAAAGAATTCAGGAGGCTGGATTTGAAATTATTGCAATGAAAATGACCCGTTTAACACCCGACACAGCCGGTGGTTTCTATGCTGTTCACAAAGGAAAACCTTTTTATGAGGAATTATGTAAATTCATGAGCAGTGGTCCGTGTGTACCCATGATTTTAGAGAAAGAAAATGCTATAGCCGACTACCGTACATTAATCGGCGCTACGAATCCTGAAGAGGCAGATGATGGAACCATTCGCAGTGATTACGCCGACAGTATAGGTGAAAACATTGTCCACGGATCCGATTCCGTAGAAAATGGTAAGATTGAATCCGCCTATTTTTTCTCCGGACAAGAAGTAGTTGCTAACATAGCCTGATAATTTATGTCCCGACGTAATATTATAAGTATATTCATCGCCTCGATTCTTCTGGTAATCTCGAACGGAGCTTGTGCCAGAAATGGGAAAAAGGAACACAAACCCAAAGCTCAACCCAAAGTTGAAGTGGGTGCGAAAGTGTTACTGGATAAATATCTTCCCGAGCTGAAAGGTAAACGAGTCGGACTGGTAATGAATCCGACAGCCCGGGTTAACGGGGTTCATATGCTGGATACATTATTAGCGTTGGGAGTGCATGTTACCGCTCTTTATGCTCCCGAACATGGATTTCGGGGGCAAAGAGGCGCCGGGGAAACGATTGTAAACGGAGTCGATAAAGCAACCGGATTGCCCGTGTATTCGTTATACGGCAAAACACGTAAACCAACGGCAAAAATGCTTAAAAATGTTGATTTGTTACTTTTCGACATGCAGGATGTTGGCGGACGTTTTTATACCTATATCTCAACTTTAGGATTGGTTCTGGAATCGGCTGCTAATCATAATGTGCCGGTCTGGGTGCTCGACCGGCCAGATCCGGCCGGTGGTAATTACGTCGCTGGTTGGATACGGAAGAAGAAGTATAAATCTTTTGTCGGGGAATATCCGGTACCGATGGCGTATGGGATGACAATTGGGGAACTGGCAAAAATGATGGTAGGAGAGCATTGGCTGGATACCAATAAGAAACCTCAACTACGTATTATTCGCTGTAAAAACTGGAAACGATCGATGCGTTGGCCGGCAACCGGATTAAGCTGGTATCCGCCATCCCCAAATCTTCCTAAATACAAAAATGCCCTTGTCTATCTGGGAACTGTTTTATTTGAAGGAACAACCATCTCCGCAGGTCGGGGTACCCCATCGCCATTCTTAACGATTGGTTCTCCGTATATTTCTCTAAAGCAGAGTGAATTGGATAGTTTAATGAACCTATATCCTGTTCACATAAAAATGATCAATTTCACACCTAAGAGTATACCCGGTAAAGTACGTCATCCTAAATATGAAAATCAGTTATGTCACGGTGTCAAAATTTCATTGACACAGTCCGACATAAAAAAGCTGGATCCGGTAGCTTTTGGTCACGCCCTGTTAAAACTGATGCTTCATCATTCCACAAAAGATCGCATCAAGTCTTATTTATATCTATTAGCCGGTACAAAGCAAATCAATCAATTTTTAGCTCCAAATAATCACCAAAGTCCGGATTCTTATTGGAAAAAAAGTGTTACAGCCTTTAAAAAAGAGCGGAAAAAATATTTAATATATCACTGAATGAGATAACAGTTTCAATCGTTTTTAGATTTGAAACGTTTTATTTCATAACAAACGAGTGCGGCACTAACCGAAGCATTTAACGATTCAACCTCATTTGCCATTGGAATGTTAATCAGGAAATCGCAATGTTCCAGTGTTTTTTTGCGAATTCCTTTTCCTTCACTTCCGATGACCACAGCAAGGGCCATGTCATAATCTTGTTCCCAATATGATTTTGGCGCGTTTTGATCCATTCCAACAATCCAAAAGCCTACTCCCTTTAACTGAAGGATCGTTTGGTTTAAATTGGTAACTCTGATAATTGGCACTAATCCGGCAGTTCCCGCAGAGGTCTTGAATACCGTCGCATTAACAGGAGCCTGACGATGTTTCGGCAGAATTACGGCATCGATCCCTGAAGCAGCAACGGTTCGAAGTATGGCACCCAGGTTGTGGGGATCTTCAATTTCATCGAGCAAGAGAAGGGTGGGTTGTTCATCAATGTTACACTTCTCGATTAACCATTCGTCCAAATCGTAATACGCTACCGGACTCATTTGTGCGACGACGCCCTGATCATTCACCTTCCCGACGAGTTCGTATAATTTCCGGCCGGGGACATGAACAACGGGTATCCTATTCTCGGAGGATAAACGCTGAATATTCTTTATAGATTGGGCGTTTATATACTCCCGGATGAATATTTTATTAATTTTTGCCGGATTTCTTAATAATGCTTCCTCAACAGGATGCCTTCCAAAGATATATAATTCAGTATCATTCATAGAAATTTTTAAAAAAATTGAACAAAAAAATGCTATTCAAGAAATAAAGCTCTTGAATCTAACCACACTACTGTGTATCTATAAGTATGATAACAGATCCAAGAAATAAAAAAGTTGATTCAAAACCAGTTGGGGTACGGAAGTTAACAAGTTTTTCGCATCGAATTCCGGTATTTCATAAAGTTTTAGAAAAAATTCGTCGGGGGAACACTCTTTTAATTATTTCCGCTCTTTTTCAAACTTTAATTGGATTGACTGTTGTAATTATTTCTATCATAGGGAATATCCATCCACTGTGGCTAGCCTCGGTTATGAGTATTCTTGGAAGTATAACAGTAATGTACGGTATCTATCTTTGGTATGAACTGTTACGCGATAAAGATGATATGGATGATCTGTTTAAAAAAGCAATCCGGAGAGTTATAAATTCCCAAAATTAGTATATTGTCGCCCGAATAAATATTATGTTAATTATCAGAAATGGCACAATACACTGAAGAAGAGAAACAACGTTTCGAAGGTTATATTAAACTGTATGTAGATGATGATGTTACGGAAGTTGAGGATAAAATCACGGCTTTAAAAAAACGCGACAAAAAGTTATGGTTTTTCCTCATTGCCAATGTTGTTGCAATATTATTGTTCTCTCTTTCTTATTTTATGGGAGACAATCATTTTAGTAATGTTTTGTATATCATTTTATTTGTAGTATTTGGTATCAATGTTTTAGTCATTTTTTATCAGAAATCGCAATTAAATAAAACGATAGATTATATCCTTCAGGGAAAATAGCTGATTATCCCATTTACCTATCCATT
The DNA here is from genome assembly GCA_035267005.1 of Balneolales bacterium. Lineage (GTDB taxonomy): Bacteria > Bacteroidota > Rhodothermia > Balneolales > DATFMH01 > DATFMH01. The sequence goes on along the minus strand of DATFMK010000890.1, from coordinate 5,866 downwards.
TATGCATCTTTTTGGGATTTGGGCGGAAAGGTGCATTAAATTACATGATAGTGCGTTTTGAATGATTGAATACGGCTGATTGTTCAAAGGGAAATGGTATGTGCACTAATAATTTGCACCATATAATGATATAATCTGTAATCAATAGAGTAACCGTTTTATCAGCAAAACGAATAGATCAATTTTATACCGTGCTGGATAAATCACGAGCAATTATAAAAAATCTGCAATTTTATGATGAACCGGAGCATGCATGTATTGTTATTGCTCACAGGGGAAGCAGCTCTGATTATCCGGAAAATACAGTCCGTGCATTTCAAAAAGCTGAAGCTGTAAAAGCCGATATGATCGAACTTGATATCCAGCTATCCAAAGATGGAATACCTATGGTCTTCCATGACGATACGCTGGAAAGATGTACCAATGGCACGGGGAAATTGAATCAATATACGTGTGATGAGTTACGGAAATTGGATGCAGGCGGATGGAAAAATCCGGATTTTTCCGGTGAAAAAATTCCCACTCTGGAAGAAGTTCTGTCTTTTGCAAAAAACAAAATTGCTGTTAATGTGGAAATCAAAGCACACGACGGTGTGGTTGATTCCGGCATTGAGGTGCAAGCCTTTAAATTGGTAAAAAAATACGAAATGGAGCGGCATGTGCTGTTTTCGTGTTTTAATACGACTATATTGAAAAGATTAAGGGAGCTTTCAGGCACCATCCCGCTTGCTTTGTTATATGAGCGTAATAACCATCTGGAAAATCCGCCTATTGAACTTATCAATGAATATCAGTTAAATGCATTCAATTGTTCAAAATGGTCTGCTCGTAAGAGATGGATCAAAGAATTGAAACGTCATGATATCCCGATGATGGTGTATACTGTGAATAGCCAATGGCTAATGAAAAAGCTTATTAAAAATGGCGTAAAAGGTATTTTTACCAATAAACCGGATGTATTACGACAACAATTGGAAATGATGAATAATGAAAAAATTTACAGATAATATCTATTTATATGACTGCAGGAAAATTTAAAATTACCGTTTGTTTTATAAAGATTTTATTTATTTGAATATTAAAGATGATGCGGCGCTGTATTCTTTTTATATTAACCGCCGTTTTGAAACGAAACCGCGCTTTCGTTTTTAAGGTTTGAAAGCTGACTACATTTAGTCTATATTAAATATCCATTCACTTGATATAAAGATTTCAATGGCAACGAAATATATTTTTGTAACCGGAGGAGTTACTTCATCACTTGGTAAAGGAATTATTTGTGCATCATTAGGGCGCCTGTTGGTCGCTCGTGGGCTCAAAGTCACTATTCAAAAACTGGACCCCTACATAAATGTAGATCCCGGTACGATGAATCCTTATGAACATGGTGAAGTATACGTAACCGACGACGGCGCGGAAACGGATCTTGATTTAGGACATTACGAACGATTTCTCGATATCTCTACCTCGCAGCAAAATAATGTAACAACCGGCCGGATTTATTTTGATGTGATCACTAAAGAACGGCAGGGAGCCTATCTGGGGAAAACAGTTCAGGTTATTCCACATATTACCGATGAAATCAAATCGCATGTCCTCGCATTAGGAAATTCTGGAAATTACGATGTCGTTATTGTAGAAATAGGCGGGACTGTTGGTGATATCGAAGGATTACCCTATATCGAAGCGATGAGGCAAATTCGCTACGAAGTCGGTCGTAAAAATACGCTATCTATCCATCTGACCTTAATTCCGTATCTCAAAGCAGCCGGTGAGTTGAAAACGAAGCCGACGCAGCACTCGGTTAAGACATTATATGAAATTGGATTACAGCCCGATATTCTGGTTTGCCGGACCGAAGTCGAGCTGGATGATATCATCCGGAAGAAAATCGCGCTTTTTACGAATGTTGAATATGAGGATGTTATTGCTTCCGTAGACGCGGAATCAATCTATCAGGTTCCTCTGCTCATGAAAGAAGAGGGATTAGATCGCCGGGTCATTGAGAAATTAGAGTTAAAAGCTGAGGAACCGGAATTAGATAACTGGGTGGATTTTGTAAAAGCCGTGTTAAGCCCGAGTCAAAAAATAAAAGTTGCCCTTGTTGGAAAATATGTCGAGCATCATGATGCTTATAAATCGATATATGAAGCATTTATCCACAGCGGAGCGGTTAATAATTGTAATGTTGAAATTGAATGGATACAATCGGAAGAATTGACCGCTGATAATGTCGAAAGCAAATTAAAAGGTATTGCCGGGATCCTGGTTGCCCCTGGTTTTGGAGAACGGGGGGCCGAGGGTAAAATAGCGGCTGTTCACTATGCCCGGATCAATAATATCCCGTTTTTTGGGATTTGTCTGGGAATGCAATGTGCCGTTATTGAATATGCCCGAAATGTTTGCGGCTGGGAAAAAGCAAACAGTACCGAATTTGATAAAGAAACGCCTTATCCGATAATTGATCTCATGCCGGATCAACGTGATCTTTGTGATCTTGGCGGAACGATGCGTCTTGGTTTGTACGATTGCCGTTTAAAAGAGCATTCTATTGCTCACGGGGCTTATCAAACCGATGTGATTCAGGAACGACATCGTCATCGTTATGAGGTGAATAATTCATTGCGCTATAAACTCACGGAAGAAGGCTTGACATTCGCTGGTTTCAATCCTGAAAAGGATTTGGTGGAGATTATTGAATTGTCCGATCATCCATGGTTTGTGGGAGTTCAATTTCACCCGGAATTACGGAGTACGGTAAATCGTCCACATCCGTTATTTGTGAGCTTTATTAAAGCAAGTCTGGAATATGCCAAAAAGAAAAAGATAGCTCAGAAAATGCCGGAACGGGATCTTGTGATTTGACCATAATACTACTTTTTCAGCATGACAGATAAACCATTTGCAGATAGAGTCCGGGTTCGGATAAATGGATTGATCGTCAGAGATCGATCGCTGTTGATGGTCAAGATGAAAGCTCCGACAAGTGATAAAGCTTTCTGGATTCCACCGGGTGGAGGATTAGAATTTGGGGAAAGCATGCAGCATGCCCTGATTCGGGAAATGAAAGAAGAAACGGGCTTAAAAGTAAAAGTGAATGATCTGCGTTATACGTCGGAATATATCAATCCGCCCTGGCATGCGGTTGAGTTCTACTTCGATTGCGAGTTGATTGATGGCGAAGTTATTCTGGGGAAAGATCCCGAATTAACAGATAAAAGTCAGTATTTAAAAGATATCTCATTTATTCCGTTTGAGGAATTTGAGAAGTATAATATCGTGCCTTTGTATCTGAAAAATCATTTTGTTAAGGACTTTTTGTCCGGAAATAGTGGTATTCAATTTTTCCCTTGGAAGGGAAACGAACTCAGGACGTGAAATTCTTCAGATCGATTCAAAATGTTTTACCAAGTCTTTTTCCAGGTGAATTTGGTAATCCTGATAATATTCATTCCACTTGGCATCAGATATTTTGAATCCTTCATTCAGACCAAGTATAATCATCCCTCTGTGTTTGTTGGGAAAGGTATCGTAACTGAAGACTTTATAATCCATCTGATAGACTTCATACATCATCAGATTCAATAATTTTTTGGCAATCCCTTTGCGCCGGAATGCCGGGATAATACCACCTTTAGCAGAATAAAAAACACGTCCGGGTCGGCCATATCCAATTTTATATCCTACCGGAAGTTTATTATAACTCGCGATGAGGAGAACGATATCCGGATGATGGTATTGGTTGATAATCCGATCTTCACCAAAAATAATACGATTAATTTCTTTGACACGATAAACGTCAGATCGACCATATCTGTTGATATCAATGTCATCAAGGGAAATATCTAAACCCTGCATAATTTTTTAAGTCGATGTGAATAAAAAATGTAAATTAAATGCCAGTAACCTTACTTTATATTCTTAAAAAATCCATTGACAACTTTTCGAAAGATTAAGATAAGTTTAATCCTTATCTATTGTTAAAACTTTCATTTCGTCTTGTCAAGATATATTCAAACAAAATAATGATTATTCATAATATAACAGGATATACGATATATGGCGAGAGTCTTCGCACTTTTACGGCGATGGCTTTTGAAAATGGGAAAGTGCTTGAAATCGGTGATTTCGAGTCATTAAGTGCTAAATATCCTGAGGCGGAACAGTATGATGGAGAGAACAGGATCCTTTTACCGGGCCTAATTGACGCACACGGACATGTATTAGGGTTGGGTTATTCAAAAATTGATGTGGATTTAACAGAAACGAAATCGTTATCTGAGGCTCTTGAAAAAGTGGCTGATTGCAATCAAAAATCCATAAATGCTGAATGGATCAGAGGCAGAGGCTGGAATCAGGAACGCTGGCGGGAAGGTCGTTTCCCAACAGCACAAGATCTTGATGAAATAGCACCGGACCATCCTGTTTGGCTGTTACGTGTTGATAATCATGCCGGATGGGCTAATTCCAAAGCTTTGGAAATAGCCGGCATCACTAAAAACACTAATGACCCGGATAGTGGTAAAATAGTAAGGGATAAAGACGGAAACCCATCCGGTTTGTTGATTGATCGTGCGATGGATATCATGGAACAGGTAGTCCCGGATCGAACGATTCAGGAAAATGAACGAGCTCTCAAAAAAGCTTTAGAAAGACTGCGAGAGTTTGGACTTACAAGTGTAGGTGATGCGGGAATTACCGCACCGATCTTTGACCTTTACAAAAAATTTGTGGATGAAGATAAAATGAGTTGCCGGATTTATGCTATGATTCTCATGGATCATCCCGATTTTGAAGTCTTATCAGAAAAAGGTCCGGTTACAAGTTATGGAGATGATCGTCTTTCCTTGCAAAGTGTAAAAATATTTACAGACGGTGCTCTTGGAAGCAGGGGCGCAGCGATGATAAAGCCTTACTCAGATGATCCCGATAGCAGAGGTTTACTATTTTATTCACAAGACAAGTTGAATAAAATGGTAGAAAAAGCCATATCTAAAGGATTTCAGGTCAATATTCATGCTATTGGAGATCGGGCTAATCATCAGGTTTTGGATGCATTTCAGCAAGCTGAAAAGAAATTTGGGGTTCGGGGACTACGACATCGTGTGGAACATGCGCAAATTGTGGCTCCGAAAGATATTCCTCGTTTTAAATCGTTACATTTGATTGCATCGATGCAACCGACGCATGCCACAAGCGATTTGAATATGGCAGAAGATCGCATCGGCCGGGAGAGAATGCAAGCGGCTTACGCTTGGCAGACGTTTTGCAGACAGGGGACTGTTATGGCCGGTGGTTCTGATTTTCCTGTTGAAAGCGCAAATCCTTTTTATGGATTATATGCCGCGGTAACCCGACAGGATCTTTCGGGATATCCTGAAGGTGGCTGGTATCCGGATGAAAAGATGACTCGATTGCAGGCTTTTAAGGCATTTACAGTGAATGCGGCCTTTGCTCAGCATCAGGAACAAATGATAGGAAGTCTTGAACCGGGAAAGTGGGCCGATTTTATTTTAGTGGATAAAGATTATTTTAAGATTCCTGAAAATGAAATTTGGAAAATTAAAGTTTTAGAAACTTGGATTTCAGGGAAAAGAGTGTTTTCAAAAAGGAATTAGTTTGATTTAAGTTTTGGATGGAAAATTATTATGAAGATTAGAGTAGCTCAATTAAATCCAATTGTTGGCGACATCGATGGAAACAAGCGTAAAATTATAAATGCGATGCGGTTAGCGGAAAATGATGAGATGGACATCCTTATCGTGCCGGAATTATGTCTGCTCGGTTATCCGCCAATGGATTTATTGGAGAGAACCACATTTCGGGAATATGTGTATAAAACCAATGAGGAAATCATCTCTGAAAC